>CAJMRZ010000133.1 GCA_905215945.1 uncultured bacterium
TCATCCCCCATCTCCTCGGCAAGCTCCAGCGCGGCGCGGGCATCGGAAAGCTCGCCGCGCGCGGTGTCCACGGCAGCGATATCTTCCTTGGTGCGCGCGATCTCCTCCATGGTGGCACGGGCGGCGTCGGCGTCATCCCAAAAGCCGGGGGCCACGCTTTTGGCCTCGAGCTCGGTCACACGCGTGCGCTTCTCGTCCAAATGAAGATACGACTCGACCTCGCCGAGCCGGTCCGCAAACGCGTCCAGCTCGGCGGTCGTTACCTCTAAAGCCTCGGCCATTAACGATTCCTGCCGTGGCAGTACTTGAACTTCTTGCCGCTGCCGCAGGGGCAAAGGTCGTTGCGGCCCACGTTGACATAAGGGTCATCGCTCTCGGACTTGCGGTAGGTGGTCACCTTGCCGCCGTTGTTGACAGCAGCCGGGCCTCCCTGGACGGCCGTACGAGCCTGAACCTGTGCCTGCTTGCGCAGCACCGAGCTGCCGTTGTCGCCATCGACGTCGGCGGGGCCGGAGAAGCGCGCACCCTCGAGCGCGGGGTCCTCCTTGTGCTCAACGGCATGCGGGGCGGCCTTGATCTCGATGCGCAGGACGGTGCGCAGGTAATCCTCGTACATGGTGTCGACGAGCATCTGGAACGCGCCATAAGCCTCAGTCTTGTACTCGACCAGCGGGTCGCGCTGACCAAAGCCGCGCAGTCCGATACCGGTCTTGAGGTAATCCATCTCCTGCAGGTAGTTCATCCAGCGGGTATCGATGACGCGCAGCATGACCTGGGTGTTGAGCTCGCGCATGAGGTCCTCACCCAGGCGCTCGGCCTTCATGTTGTAGCACTTCTCAACGTAGGCCAGGACATCGGCAGCCAGGGCCTCAAAGTCCTCGTCGGGGAACTTGGGCGTATCGATATGCCCGGTCAGCTCCACGACCCACTTGCGCAAGCCCTCAAGATCGCGCTCACCATCGTGGCTGTCCTTGGTGCAGAACTCCTGCACGCAGCGGTACACGGTGTCGTGCATGACCTCGGTGATGTGGTCGGTCAGATCCTTGCCGTCCAGAATCTTGTTGCGCTCGGCGTAGATGACCTGGCGCTGCTTGTTCATAACGTCATCGTACTCAAGGACGCTCTTACGCATGGAGAAGTTGATGCTCTCGACCTTATGCTGGGCGCTCTCGACGGCCTTGGAAATGATCTTGTGCTGGATGGGCATGTCGTCGCCCATGTCGGCCGTGACCATCATCTTGGAGACGCGGTCCATCTTGTCGCCGCCGAACAGGCGCATGAGGTCGTCCTCGAGCGACAGGTAGAACTGAGTCTCGCCCGGATCGCCCTGACGGCCGGAACGGCCGCGCAGCTGGTTGTCGATTCGACGGGACTCGTGGCGCTCGGTTCCGATAACGGTCAGGCCGCCGGCGGCAAGCACGCGCTCGCGCTCGGCCTTGCAGGTCTCCTTGGCCTCGGCGTTAAACTGCTCGAGCTGCTCGGGCGTCACGTCCTCCATGGTCAGGCCCTCGTACTCAAGGCGCTCGCGCACCAGCTCGTCGGGGTTGCCGCCCAGCAGGATGTCGGTACCACGACCGGCCATGTTAGTAGCGATGGTCACGGCGCCGTAGCGTCCGGCCTGGGCAACGATATGAGCCTCGCGCTCGTGGTGCTTAGCGTTGAGGACCTCGTGCGCGATGCCGCGCTTGGTAAGGGCGGCCGACAGCTTCTCGGAGCTTTCGATGGAGACGGTGCCCACCAGGACCGGCTGGCCCTTGGCGTGACGTCGCTCGACGTCGTCGGCAACGGCGTTGTACTTGGCCTGGATGGTGCGGTACACCAGGTCCTCGTGGTCAACACGCTGAACGGGCTTGTTGGAGGGGATGACCTCGACGGGCAGCTTGTAAATCTCGCGGAACTCGGCATCCTCGGTGAGTGCCGTACCGGTCATGCCGGAGAGCTTGTCATACAGGCGGAAGTAGTTCTGCAGGGTGATGGTGGCAAGGGTCTGGTTCTCCTCGCGCACGAGCACGCCCTCTTTGGCCTCGATGGCCTGGTGCAGACCCTCGGAATAGCGGCGGCCTTCCATGATGCGGCCGGTGAACTCGTCGACGATCTTGACCTCGCCGTTAGTGACCACGTACTGCTTGTCGCGATGGAACATGTACTGGGCCTTCAGCGCCTGCTGCAGGTGGTTGACCAGCTGGCCCGAAAGGTCGGCATAGATGTCCTCGATACCCAGACGGCGCTCGATCTTCTTAAGGCCGCGCTCGGTGGCGGCAATGGTGTGCTTGGCCTCGTCCATGACGAAGTCGCCCGTGGGCTCGACGTCCTCGGTGGCGGTGAGCATGTCGTGCGACACGTCCTCACCGCGCTCCAGGCCGCGCACGGCACGCGCGAAGTCCTTGTAGGTGCTAGCGGACTTGGTGCCGGCACCCGAGATGATGAGCGGGGTACGCGCCTCGTCGATCAGGATGGAGTCGACCTCGTCGACGATGGCGTAGTTGTGGCCGCGCTGTACGCGCTGCTCGGGACGGGTAACCATGTTGTCGCGCAGGTAATCGAAACCGAACTCGGAGTTGGTGCCGTAGGTGACGTCTGCCTGGTAGGCCGGACGCTTGAGCTCGAGCGGCATGTTGTTCTGGAGCAGACCGACGGTCATGCCCAGGTACTTGTAGATGCGGCCCATCCACTCGGAGTCGCGCTTGGCCAGGTAATCGTTGACGGTAACGACGTGTACACCCTTGCCGGCAATAGCGTTGAGGTAGCCGGCCAGCGTGGAGACCAGGGTCTTGCCTTCGCCGGTCTTCATCTCGGCAATATGACCCTCATGAAGCGCCATGGCGCCGATGAGCTGTACGTCAAAGTGACGCATGCCCGTGATGCGCTTGGAAGCCTCGCGCACGGTGGCGAAAGCCTCGGGAAGCATGTCGTCGAGCGACTCGCCGTTGGCGTAACGCTCGCGGAACTTATCGGTCTGGGCGCGGAGCTCCTCCTCGGTCATCTTCTCAAACTGGGGCTCAAGACCGTTGATCTGGTCAACGATCTTGTAGTAGCGCTTAAGGTCCTTATCGGATCCAAAGGACAGCAGCTTTGACATGAATCCCATGTGGTTTTCCTTTTTGGCCATCGCCCACGCCGTGCAGCTGCGGGCGAGTTAAACACAGATGATTGTACTTTAGCCAAACAAGGCGCGGCCTATACGGTCGACCTCGACCGCCACGTAATAACTACGACCAAGCTGCCAAAAAGGGACAGGTCTATATTGGCAGGCTTTATCTGGGCAAACGCTGTATCTCTACCTTTTGGTGCAATGGGGACAGGTTGGTTTGCACCAATAAAAAGAAAAGGGCCGCGCACCCAAACGGATGCACGGCCCTTATGCCATGAATGCGAGCGATTCCGCGGCGAGCTATTTACTCAGCAGCCTCGGTGGTCTCGGCCTCGGCAGCGGCCTCCTCGACGGGAGCCTCTGCGGGAGCCTCGGCGGCCTGCTTAGCAGCCTCCTCGGCGAACTTAGCGGCACGCTTAGCCTTCTCGGCAGCCTTAGCCTCAGCGGCGGCCTTGCGAGCGGCCTCGGCCTCAGCAGCCTTGGCGGCCTTGGCAGCCTTGGCCTCCTCAGCCTTCTTGAGCTGGGCGGCAGCGGCGCCACCGAACTTGTCGGCGAAGCGCTGGACGCGTCCACCGGTGTCGACGAACTTCTGCTGGCCGGTGTAGAACGGGTGGCACTCGTTGCAAAGCTCGACCTTCATCTCGGACACGGTAGCGTGCGTCTTGAAGGTGTTGCCGCAGGAGCACGTCACCGTGCACTCGACATACTGGGGATGGATACCCTGCTTCATGGTAGGACTCCTTATTAGTCAGGCGCTGGTTACCGATCAGCGCATAAGGCGTCTTGGTTTCCGACCAAGACAACAAACTCGGCTATGGTACCACGGCGCCGCACGTCCCACAAAAGGTTCACGGTCTTTTCGGCACAACACGAGCCGTTCCCGGGCTCAAGAAAACGGCAAGCACTCGGACTACGAGGAGAGGTTCTTCCTGATAGGGATGAACTAAAGCAAAGGAAAAATGACCCACGGATTACCGACAAATGGTCCCATGAATTACCTTCAAAACGACCCACGCACTTGTAGAACGTTGCAAATTTCAACGTTCTGGAATCGTGGGTGCTGACGGTTTGCCATTGCGAGAGGCATGGCGGCTCGACCATCAGGATAATCTCGGCGAGAAAATCGACGAGGACAGAGGGACGGCAGTATTGGAGCTATCGAAATGAATGGCAAGGACGAGATTATGGAGACGCCCACCGAGGTCGATTTCTCCAACAGCGCCCCGAACCCCTACATCGGGAAGGCGCGCCGCCGCGTCACCATAAACATCGACGGCTAGAACATCGACTACTTCAAGGCGGAGTCCGCCCGTACAGTGGTGCCGTATCAAGTCATCATCAGCATGTACCTGGCCGAGTGCCGCGAGCGGAGGAAGCATCTGACGTTCGCGAAGTGCAGTGGTGAGCATTCCCGCTTGGGCCGTAAAAGGAAGAGGGGACTGGCAAGGCCAGTCCCCTCTTCTCTCATGACACTCGATTTGCATTTACGGCACGACGAAAGCCGGGCCGCTGGTTACCTTGTCAAATTCGAGCACCGACGTTCCGGTGTTCAAATAAAGGCTTCCTTGGTTTCCGTCTGCGGAGGCGTAAGCCAGGTGGACAAATCCGTAATCATCTCCTGATTGGTCGGCCAACATGAAGATGTTCGGATCGCCGGTTGTCTCAAATGAACCGTCGGTCACATTTCCATTGCTGTCGACGATTTGCCACCTGTTTTCGTCTTCCCCAAGGAAGGAGAGCTGGGTTAAGCCGGTCTCGTGGTCTCGGTACACTCCGTCTAGGCGGAACCCTTCGGAAATGCCATGTTTCAAGGTGTTCGCATCTTTTATGGATACGGCAGAGACTACGATTGCGGCTATCGCGACCAATAACGCCAGCGCAATGGGTATTTTGGCGGAGCCGGTCTTCATGTCATTCACCTCCTTCGTATGTATCGAGGTATTCCTGCTTGAGTGTTTGCG
>CAJMRZ010000134.1 GCA_905215945.1 uncultured bacterium
AGCGCCTTCGCAGCACCATCATCGACCGTCACCGAGCCATGAGCCTTGTCACCCAGCGCGATCCACAGCTTGCGGGGTGCGATGTCCAGACGCTCCGCCGGCGGATCGAACAGCGTGCCCACGCTCTCGCCGCGGGCGAGGCGCACGAGTGCATCGGGCTCCTCGCCCGAGCAAATCACGCTCTGAATGCCCGCCGTCATCAGGATGCGGCTCGCGCGAATCTTGGTAATCATGCCGCCCGTGCCCACCGAGGTCGAAGAATCGCCCGCCGAGGCGATAATCTTGGCATCGATCTTATGCACGACCGGGACGAACTCGGCCGTGGGGTCCTCGTGCGGATTGGCGGTATAGAGGCCATCGATGTCCGAGAGCGTCACGCACAGATCGGCAGAAACCAGGCAGCTCACAAGCGCCGCCAGTGTGTCGTTGTCGCCAAACTTGATCTCATCGACGGTAACGGTATCGTTCTCGTTGACGACCGGCACCACGCCAAGCTCCACGAGGCGCAGCAGGGCGTCGCGCGCATGCAGGTAGGACGTGCGACGGGCCGTGTCGTGGCGCGTGAGCAGTACGAGCGAGGTGAGCAGGTCGCGCGCATGAAACTCCTCGTCGTAGGCCGACGAGATGATGCACTGACCAGCCGAGGCGCAAGCCTGCAGGCTCGGCAGGTCGCCGACCGGCTTGCGGTCGAAGCCCAGCACGGGATAGCCACAGGCGATAGCGCCCGAGCTCACCACGACCAGACGCCAGCCGAGCTTGCGCAGCACTGCGGCCTGATCGGCAAGTCCGCCGATAAAGGAGCGGTTGACCTTGCCATCGGCGCCCACAACCGTGGACGAACCGATCTTTACCACCATCGTTTTATAAGAAGTCGTCATACGTCAAACCAATCAACTGTTCAGCGAACGGCCGAGCTGGCGGCCAAGGGAGCGTGACTCGCCCCTACCGCCCAAGGAATTAGTGAGCCCAGGGGAAAGCCGAAGCCGCGGCCATGTTCTTGCGCACGAGCTCGTCGCGCACCTGAGCCAGGCCCTGCTCCATGCCCACAACATAGGTCTGCGGGTACAGGAAGCGCTTGAAAGCTGCGTCCAGATGATCGAGTGCCCAAGCACAGCGCTCGCGCGCGTCCTTGATGCTCTCACGCGGAGCAACCGCACTGCCGTCGCGCACGATCGGCACCAGCAGCTCACGATACTCAAGCTCGGACACGTCGGTCACCAGCGCCGCATCGTTTACGGCCACGAGGGTATTGCCGCGCGCGGCGCCCTCACCTGCCAGATGGTCCTCGTCATAGATCATGTCGCAGACCGGGCCGCCAAAGCCATCGTAATAACGGCGCACGCGCTGCACGCCGGGAATCGTGCGCTTGTAGGGCTGCTCGGAAAGCTTCACCACCGGCGTCCACGGGTCCGTCTCGCTCGCGCGGCGGGCCGAAAGCTTGTACACGCCGCCCAGCGCCGGCTGGTCATAGCAGGTCGCAAGCTTGGTACCCACGCCAAAGCTGTCGATGGGCGCGCCCTGGTCGAGCAGCGACTGAATCGTGTACTCATCCAGATCGTTAGAAACCGAGATCCCCACATAGGGCAGGCCCTCGGCATCAAAACGGCCGCGAACATACTTGGAGAGCTTGGCGAGGTCGCCGGAGTCAATGCGAATGGCCGACAAGCGCTCGCCCACCGCTTCCATCTCCTTGGCAACCGTAATGGCATGCTCGCAGCCCTCGCGTACATCGTAGGTGTCGATGAGCAGCGTGCAGTTCTTGGGGCTCGATTTGGCAAAGGCACGGAAGGCCTCGAGCTCGGAATCGAAGCTCATCACCCAGCTGTGAGCATGCGTGCCAAAGACGGGAATACCGTAGCGGCGACCGGCGAGCACATTAGACGTAGAGGAACAGCCGGCAACGTAGCTCGCGCGCGCGACGGCCAGGCCGCCATCGGGACCCTGGGCACGGCGCAGGCCAAACTCGGCCACGGGACGACCGTCGGCCGCCAACACCACGCGTGCCGTCTTGGTGGCAACAAGCGTCTGGAAGCCGACGATGTTGAGCAGCGCGGTCTCGAGAAGCTGGCACTCCAGCGACGGGCCGGTGACGCGCACCATGGGCTCGCGCGGAAACACGAGCTCGCCCTCGGGCACGGCGTCAATGTTCACGTGCGCACGGAAGTTGCGCAGGTAGTCGAGGAATGCAGGCTTAAACATCGCGCCGCCGGCCGGAGCCTGGAGCGAAGCTAGATAGTCGATGTCCTCGGGCGTAAAGCGCAGGTTCTCGACAAGCTCGGGCAGCTCGGCGGTGCCGCACATGACGGCATAGGCGCTGCCAAAGGGATGGTCGCGGTAAAACGCCGTAAAACAACCCTGCTCATTGGCCTTGCCGCTCTCCCACAGGCCCTGGGCCATAGTGAGCTCGTACAGATCGGTGAGCATTGCAATGTCGGTGGGATGCGAGATGTCGGTCAAAGCCATGGGGCGACCTTTCGGATGTGTGGTGCAGAATTTGAGTGTTGGACGAGAGCAGAGGATGCGGACATGACGGCCGATGCAAATCGGTTAGAGCAGGCCCATTCTGGTCAGAATCGTGTAGCCCATAAAGATGACAAACGCGATGAGGGCAAGGACAATGATGATTTTTTGAGCCGGCGCCATGCCAGGGATCTCGTTCTCGCCCGTAGGCTCCTTGGAGGTAACCATGCGCTGGGCAAAGGTCATCTCGTCACGGCTCGGCTTGGGCTCGACGGACTTGGGACGAACGGCCTTTTTAGGCTGAAGTTTGGGCGCGGCAGGTGCAGGCTTCGCGGCAGCGGGCTTGGGTGCGGGCGCCGGCGCGGATGCGGCGTTCGCGGCGACCTCCTCGGCCTTCGCACGCTCGACACGCAGGGCAGCCAGCTCCTCACGCTCGCGACGGGCCTCTTCCTGGGCCTCGCGGCGGGCCTTCTCAGCGCGGAGCTCTTCCAACTCAGCGCGCTCCTCGTCGGACAATGGTTGGGACTCAAGCTCGGCCATGGTACAGCCCTTTCTTTTAAAAAAAGCCGCCGACACAATGTCAGCGGCTTATCAAATCCAAGGGTGGAGACGAAGGGAGTCGAACCCTCGGCCTCTGCCATGCGACGGCAGCGCTCTCCCAACTGAGCTACGTCCCCAGGACAAGTCGATATTTTACCTACGGCTCGCCAACTGTCAACGCCCAATACCCAGTCTTTTTGGAACGGGGCTGTTTTGACTACTTTTCGAACGCTCGAGCCACCCGATGATTATTTATCCCCCGTCCCAGAAAAATCATCGACAAACGCACTACTTTGCGCTGGTAAGAACACCGGTGGTGTCGAAGGCCGGGGTGAAGCTCTCGTCTACCGCGCCGCCCTCTTGCCAGAACATGGTCGTAAAGCCCAGGTCGTCGGCATGGTCGAGCACCTGCTCGTACTCCTCGCGCGTCACGGCGCGCGCCAACTCGCCGCCCTGCTCGCGCATGAGCGCATTGGGCGTGTACTGGTTCATGACCGAGATCGGCACGTCGCCCACCGTCTGCCACACCAGGTCTAACACGCGGCACGAGTCATCCGCATGCCCCGGCAGCACCAGGTGGCGCACGATGATGCCGCGCTTCATGAGCCCGTCGTCATCCACCAGCTCTCCCCCGCGGCGATCGATCTCGCGCGCCATCTGGGCCAGACCCGACACGGCCACACGCGGGTAATCCTTTATATGGGAGAGCGACTGCGCAAGCGCCGCATCGGCATATTTAAAGTCGGTAAGCCACACATCGATCAGGTCGCCCAGCGCGGCCACGGCACTCGCGCGCTCGTAACCACTCGTGTTGTAGACGATCGGGATAACCAGTCCGCGCGCCCGTGCCGCGGCAATCGCGGCAGGCAACAGGTGCGCATAGTGCGTCGCCGTCACCAAATTGATGTTGTTGGCACCCTGGTCCTGCAGCTCCAGCATAATCTCGACCAGACGCTCAGGCGAAATCTCAAGGCCAAAATTGCCGGTCGAGATCTCGTGGTTCTGGCAGTAGATACATTTAAGCGAACAGCCGCTAAAGAAGATCGTGCCCGAACCGGCCTCGCCCGAGATAGGCGGCTCCTCCCACATATGAAGCGCCGCGCGGGCCACCTTGAGCGTGCCGTCGGCACCGCATACGCCGTGCGCGCCCTCATCGCGCGCCGCACCGCAACGGCGCGGACACAAATGGCAGGCGGGCGAAAAAAGATCGGTCAACGACGTCGGCATAAAAACATGCTCCAAAACAACAATTCAGCAGCTCAAACGTAAAGGGCCAGGCCGCGCAGACAGCTCCGTCCCTAAGGCGCCGTAATCGTCCGACACGATTTTTGTAATGTCAAGACTGGAATCCACAAAGTGCCGCTTTATGATGTAGGTATTCCGCCCCCCGCGGAGCAACTGGGTGAACCGTCGCGTTTATTTAGGGAGCCCACACAGTCGTACCTAGTACAGGTATCCTTCGTTGTTAAGGACGCTGGAACAGTCGATGAGGGCACCCACCTGTTTTAGGTGGGTTCATTTTCGTAACGTGGGGGGTGGTTTTCTTTTGCCGAAAATCGCCATTACAGTCCATATGGATCCCCGCCGGCATCCCGACAAGCCATCGACAACATCCCAATATCTGGTAAGCGCGTGATTATCGCTGCGTGCAATTCCATGCACCCCCCTTGGTCGAGTATCATGGTTCGGCTATGCCCTTTGCGCATGGCGTTCTTCTGACCTTTTCCTTCGACGCTTGGCGGTTTTTAGATTCATGGCTTCATCCCCGAGCTACATACCGTACCTATGCGTGGCAGCGGCGGCCTTTATCACGACCTTCCTCGCGGTGCCCCTGGTCAAGCGCTTGGCAATTAAACTCGATGCCGTCGACTATCCTTCTAAGCGCCGCATCAACACCAAGCCCATCCCGCGTTTGGGCGGAACGGCGGTGTTTTTGGTCCTGGTAGTTGTGAGGGCTGTCCATAGGCATAAGCACAGTCCGATAATGAAGCTGGCCAGAATTTGACCTGTATGGGTTATATTTATTTCTTTTGCTATCATTATCTATTTTC
>CAJMRZ010000135.1 GCA_905215945.1 uncultured bacterium
TTAGACCAGGCGGGCGTTGATCGTCTTGGCGATCTCGGCGGCGTCGGTGGAACCCTTGACGGTGGCACGGAAGTCCTCGTCCATGAGCGCCTCGGCGACCTTGGACAGGATCTTGAGGTGCGTAGTGCCGGCCTGGGCACCGGGGATGAGCAGGGCGATAGCCACGTTGACGGGAGCGCCGTCCATGGTGTCCCAACCGGTCACGCCGGACTCGTCCTTGACGACGATGACGGCAGCCTCGGTGATGGCGTCGGACTTGGCATGCGGAATAGCGAAGCCCTCCATCATGCCCGTGGTGCCCTCGGCCTCGCGGGCCAGGAAGGCGTTCATCACGGCGTCGGCGTCGCTGGCGATACCGGCCTTGACAGCCTGGTTGGAAACGAAGCTCAGAGCCTCGTCACGAGAAGCGAAGTCCTCGGCGACAAAGACATTCTCGACCTTCACGAAGTCAGCAGCCTCGGCCTTGGGGGCCTCAACGGGCTTGGCTACAGGAGCGGCCTTCTGGTTCTTCTCGAAGTCGTACTTCTTGAAGGCCACGAACAGGATGCCACCGACCACAGCGCCGATGAGGATCGCGAGGACCCAAAGCGGACCGTTCTCGACAACGGGCAGGACCAGGAAGCCACCGTGAGGCGCCGGATCGTGAACGTTGAACATAATGGTCAGGATCGAAGCGATAGAGGAACCGAGCATCATGATGGGCATGACGGGCCAGATGTTCTTGGTCATGAACGGAATGGCGCCCTCGGTGATGTGGGTGCAACCAAGGATGAGGTTGACGACACCGGCGTCGTGATCCTCCTGGCTGAAGTACTTCTTGCCGACAACGACGGCAAAGGTGGTGATCAGCGGCGGAACGATGCAGGCGGCGGAGACGGCAGCCATGAAGTTGGTGCCGAAGTTATAGGTATCGGTGCCAACACCGGCGGCCAGAGCCTCGGTGAGCATAGCGGTACCGGTGACGTAAGCAGCCTTGTTGACCGGGCCACCCATATCAAAGGCGCACATGCAGCCAATGGCAAGACCCAGGACAACGGCGCCAGAGGCGGACAGGCCCTTGAGGAAGTCCATCATGGCGGTGTTGATGGCAGCCATGGGGCCAGAGATGCCGAGCATGACCAGACCGACGATAGCGGTCGAGAACAGCGGGTACAGGAAGATAGCCTTGAGGCCGTCCAGGTTCTTGGGCAGACCGGCAAAGACCTTCTCGAGCAGCAGGATGACATAGCCAGCGAGGAAGCCGCCGACGATGCCGCCCAGGAAGCCGAAGCCCACGCCGGCGCCACCGGCGTCGATCATGCCGGTCTCGGCGTTAACAGGCAGGCCCTGGATGGCGATCATACCGGCAACAAAGCCGGGGACGAGCGCCGGGCGCTTGCCGATGGATTCGGCGATGTAGGCGGAAAGCACCGGAACCATGAGGTTCATTGCGATGCCGCCGATGATCTTGAGCATCGCAGCAAAGCTGTTGTAGTCAGACGCCGTCGAATCGAAGGACGTAATGCCCCACAGGAACGAGACAGCGGTCAGAACACCACCGGCAACGACGAAGACCAGCATGTGGCTGACGCCGTTCATGAGGTGCTTGTAGATGACGTGGCCGATGGACTCCTTCTCCTCGACCTCGTCCTCGACATCGGCAGCGGCTGCAACCGTGCTGTCGCCCTTGGCGGCGAGCGCGCGGTCAATCAGCTTACCGGCGGCCTCAACGGACAGGGCCTTGGAAACACCAACGGAAACCATGGGCTTGCCGGCGAAACGCTCAGCCTGGACATCCTTGTCGGCTGCGACGACGACGGCCTTGGCACCAGCGATCTCACTCTTGGTGAGCTCGTTCTCGACACCGACCTGGCCATGAGTCTCGACCTTAATGGTCAGACCGCGCTCGGCAGCTGCCTTCTCCAGCGCCTCCTTCGCCATGAAGGTGTGCGCAATGCCGGTCGGGCAACCGGTCGCGGCGATGATGTCAAACTTAGCCATGTGTCCCTCCTTCTTGAGTACAGCGCCCGCGGGCGCTCCCCTACACGCGCTTCGATGCGCGTTTTTCCACAACTGAAAGATACCAACCTACCGTCCGCGTGAGAAGAGATAAGGTGCAGTTCTCCGGTGAAAGGTTCTTTCATAACCGTAAACGGTAAGTGAAAGTTTACCATCAACACTTGAAACGGCAAGGTGTATCTTGTAATTGAAAATGCCCGTATACTATGGCATTGCAAATCAAGTTAGATTTTCATGCCAACCAGGAGCCATCCATGACCGATAGTAGCAAGAGCGCACTTTCCCTCATTAGCACCCATCAGGGATACAGCGAGTCCGAGCAGCGCATTGTAGACTATATATTGGAGCACCAGTCCGAGGCGCCGCGCCTCACGGCAGCTCAGCTCTCGCGCGCCGCCGCCACGTCAGAGGCGACCGTTTCGCGCTTCTGCCGCAAGCTGGGCTTTGGTAGCTTCCGCAGCTTTCAGTTTTCGTTGGCGAGGGATTTGGAAAGCCAGCGCAACGAGGGCCTGACCGACGAGGTCTCGCTCGACAATATGGAGCAGAGCCTCAAGAACATCCTGGCTGCCAAGGTGAGCGAGCTTAATGCGACCATCGACGGCATTGATCACGACACGTTGGCCGCAGTTGTACACGCGCTTAAGAATGCCGGCGTTATTGAGTTCGCCGCCGTGGGCAATACAAACGCGGTCGCGCTCGACGCGACATTTAAGTTTTCGCAGCTGGGCCTGCGCTGCATGGCGAGCACCATTAGCGAGACATCAATCGGCTTTGCGCTCACGTTGCGCCCGGGTGACGTCATCGTGCTAATCTCAAACTCCGGCAAATCGCGCCGACTGAATCGCATGGCAAAAGCGGCTCGCAACTGCGGCGCAACCGTAGTCGTCATCAGCAGCGACAGTAAATCCCCGCTCGCGCGCCTGGCAGACTACACTTTTAACACCGTCAACCACGAAGCGCTGCTGACAACGGGCGACTTTGCGTTCTCTAAGATCAGCGCCACGATGATCATCGAAGTCATCTACAACTTCCTGCTGCCCGAGATTGAAGACGCTCGCGAGCATATCAGCTACTACGAGGAGCTCATCCAGCCGGATAAGGTCGTTGAGTAAAACGCGTAGTGGGACAAAAATTTCAGTCTATTTTGTCCCACCAACACCGCTGATACGACCTATCCTCGAGCTTCTTCGAGCATCTGCTTCGCGTGGGCCAAGCTTGCCTCGGACTGATCGCCGCTCAGCATGCGGGCGATCTCGGCGGTACGCGCTTCGCCGGTTACCTCGTCCAAATGCGTCTGGGGAACATCGCCCGGTTCCTTGCTGACAACATAATGCTTGTCCGCCATGACGGCGACCTGCGCCAAGTGGGTTACGACAATCACCTGATGCGTAGCGGCGAGATCTGCCAGCACGCCCGCGAGCGCACGCGCCGTGGAGCCACCGACACCAGCATCGACCTCGTCAAACACCAGCGTATCGACACCGTCCGCGTTACCGAGGACAACCTTGCTTGCCAGCATGACGCGGCTAAGCTCGCCGCCCGACGCAATGCGGCGCAGGGGGCGCGGCGTCAAACCGGCACCGCTGCGGTATAGCAGCTCGTAGCTCGAAGGACCAACGGGCGTCCACTCAGCACGGGGAAGATCGCGCGACTCCCAGACGAGCTCGGCACTACCCATCTCCAGGCGAGCCATCTGGCGGCCAACCTCGTGACAGAAGCGCGGGGCCGCCGTATTGCGAGCGCGCTTAAGTGCCTTGGCAGCGGTAAACAACTCGCGCTCAGCGCTCCCGAGTGCCTCACGCGCCTTTTTGATCTGTTCATCGCCATCATCGACTAGGGACAACAGCTCTTGCGAGCGATCGCGCATGGCAAAAACATCGTCCATGGTCGGACCCCACTGACGCAGCAGGCCCTTGAGGTCGGAATACCGCTCGCGCATGCGAGCGAGCTCGCGAGGATCGAAGGCAACCCCATCGCGATAGGAACGAAGTTCGTTCGCGCAATCCTCAAGGGAGATACAGGCATCCGAAAGCAAATCGGCAATGTCGCCAAGTTTGCGATCAACGGAAGCCATACGGGAAAGTTCTGCCGCGGCGCTGTTCACGGCATCGAGCGCTCCCCCTTCGGCGGCAAGCGATGCATGGGCATCGTTAGCTGTGGCAACCAGTACCTCGGCATGTTCGGAGCGCGGCAGCAGTTCCTCGAGTTCCTCATACTCGCCCGGTTTGGGGTCGACCTCGCCGATGCGCTCGAGCGCAAAGCGCGCTTCCTCGACGCGGCTCCCCTGCGCACGCGAGGTCTCTTCGACACGTCGAACCTCCTTAGCGGCAGCGCGTGAAGCCTTAAAGCAAGCACGGTAGTGCTCGAGTGCCTCGAGCGCAGAGCGCCCCGCCCACGCATCGACCATCGCAACGTGATGTGCCGGATCGAGCAAGCGTTGGTGCTCGTGCTGGCCGCACAAATCCATCATCACGCCAACGCGCTCCGAAAGCTCGCGCACGCTGGCGATGCGGCCGTCAATCTTCACGCGGCTGCGGCCCTCGGCAGAAAGGCTGCGCTGGACCGTGAAGCCCTCCGTGTCGTGCGGGCCGTCAAACAGGCGTGCCTCGACGCTCGCCAGCGCCTCGCCCTCGCGCACCGTCGACGAATCCGCACGCTCGCCCAAAATAAGCTTAAGGGCCGAGAGCAGCGCGGTCTTGCCGGCGCCGGTCTCGCCTGTCAGGACAGTCAGGCCGGCACTCGGCACCAGCGTCGCCTCACGAATGAGTGCAATGTTAGAAACCTGCAGCTCATCGATCATGTCGTACTCCATAAAACACTCGGCTCACCGAGTTATAGAAGCTCTCGGGGCCATAATCCAGCAGCAGCACATCGCCGGGACCGCGACGCACAGCCACGCTCTCGACCGTACCATCACAAGTAATAAACTGTCCGTCGATGGCGATTGCCGGAACGCTCGGGCGATCCTCGGACATAAAGATCTCGACGACATCACTCGG
>CAJMRZ010000136.1 GCA_905215945.1 uncultured bacterium
GAGCGGCATGAGCGGCGCCGGGCGCACCGAGGCCATGCACGTGTTCGAGGACATGGGCTATTTTTGCATCGATAACCTGCCTCCGCGTCTCATCGCCCAGCTTGCCGAGCTCGTCGGCATCAATACGGGCGTGGGCAGGCATCTCGCCGTCACCTGCGATTTGCGTAGCCAGGGACTGTTTGACGAGTTGCTCGATGCGGTCGCCGCTCTCGAAGAGCGCGAGATGAGCTGCGACATCGTGTTCCTGGAGGCTTCTGACGAGGTGCTGATTCGTCGCTACAGCGAAAATCGCCGCCGTCATCCCATTGCCAAGCCGGGGGAGACTACGGCCGATGCCATTCAGCGCGAGCGCCTTCAGCTGCAGGGCGTGCGCGACCGAGCCGATATGATTATCGACACGAGCCGTCTGCGCACCTCTGCGCTGCGCAACAAGCTACGTATGGCATTTTCCGAGCTGTCCGACCAGCAACTCATGGACGTTCACGTGTTCTCGTTTGGCTTTAAGCACGGCATGCCCGTCGAGGCGGACATTATGATCGACGTCCGCTTCCTGCCCAATCCGTTCTACGATCCCGAGATGCGCACCATGACCGGTCTCGATAAAAAGGTCTCCGATTTTGTTCTGGACCATCCCAAGACGCAGGAGTTTTGGAAGGCTTGGACACAGCTGCTCGATACGGTGATGCCGGGCTATATCGCGGAGGGCAAGCCGCAGCTTTCTATCGCCATCGGTTGCACGGGCGGTCAACACCGCAGCGTTGCCATCGCCGAGGCCACGGCACGCTATTTGGAAGGTGCCCAATATCACGTGAGCATTTCCCACCGCGACCTGTCGCGCGCCAACACGAAAGCATAGGCCTGCATGTCGTTTACCGCCGAGGTGCGTGACGAGCTCGCGCGCTGCGAACCTGAATGTGAATACTGCGATTTGTCGACGCTTGCCGCCCTGACGCGCGTGAGCGGTACACTTTCGCTGGCCGGCTCTGGGCGGTATCGTTTGACAGTTGCGACTGAGACGGGAGCCGTCGCGCGCACGATGATCACGCTGACGCATCGTATCCTTAAGCTCAAAACGGAGTTCACCGTCCGCAAATCTGTCTTGCATAAGGTTCGAAACTACCTCATCACCTTGCCTGATCAGCCCGATTTGGATAAGGCTCTGGTGCTGCTGGGCATCCTCGACCGCAGGGGAGGACTTGTCGCCGGCGTGCCCCGACATATCGTTGCCCGTCCCTGCTGCAGGCTTGCCTATATCCGCGGCGCGCTCATCGCGGGCGGCTTCGTGGCCGATCCCCGCGGCGACTTTCATTTGGAGATCGCGGTGCAGGGCGAGCAGTATGCACGGGGCCTTTGCGATCTATTGGAGCAGATTGGGGTCCATGCTCGTGTTAATGCACGGCGGGGGTCATATGCCGTGTACATTAAGAGCGCCGAGGAGATCGAGCATCTCCTAAAGCTGGTCGGCGCCAAGCGCAGCGTTGCCGAGATCGAGGAAGCGCGCGCGGTCAAATTGGTTAAGAACGACGTAAACCGTCGCGTGAACGCCGAGCTCGCCAACCAGACCAGAAGTGCGGGTGCCGCCCAGCATCAGCTTGCGCTTATCGATGAGCTCGAGCAGCGTGGCCTTCGCGATGCGCTTCCGGATGCCTTGGCGGTCTTTTGCGACCTGCGCGAGCGCTATCCCGATCTGTCACTGCGTGATTTGGGGGAGATGGCTGACCCTCCCTTGTCGAAGTCGGCCCTGTACCATCGCGTTTTGAGGCTTGAAAAGCTCATTGAAGCAAACAGGTAGTTTGAAGTATCGACTTATATATGGATTTAGCTGCTATTTTAGTCTTTAAAACGTTTTAACGTAAATTTGATTTTCAATTTCGAGCATTCTCGTGAAATTCAAGTCAAAAAAAAGGTATATTAGGCGAGTGGTTAGTTTGTGGGCCTCAACGGCGGGCGCTGTAGCTCGCGGGGGCCTTACGAAAGGAGACACAATGGCAGTAAAGGTTGCTATTAACGGCTTCGGTCGCATCGGTCGTCTGGCTTTCCGTCAGATGTTCGGTCATGAGGGCTCCGAGATCGTCGCTATCAACGACCTCACCTCTCCCGATATGCTCGCTTACCTGCTGAAGTACGACTCCACGCAGGGCAACTACGCTCGCGATCACGAGGTCGTTGCTGGCGAGGATTCCATCACCGTTGACGGCAAGGAGATCAAGATCTACAAGGAGGCCGACGCCAACAACCTGCCTTGGGGCGACCTCGACGTTGACGTCGTTCTCGAGTGCACCGGCTTCTACACCAGCAAGGCTAAGGCTCAGGCCCACATCAACGCTGGCGCCAAGAAGGTCGTCATCTCCGCTCCGGCTGGCAGCGATCTGCCCACCATCGTGTACAACGTCAACCATGAGACGCTGACCGCTGAGGACAACATCATCTCCGCTGCTTCCTGCACCACCAACTGCCTCGCCCCGATGGCCAAGGGTCTGAACGACTTCGCTCCCATCGTGTCCGGCATCATGACCACCATTCACGCCTGGACTGGCGACCAGATGCCGCTCGACGGCCCGCAGCGCAAGGGCAACAAGCGTCGTAGCCGCGCCTGCGCCGTCAACATCGTCCCCAACACCACCGGTGCTGCCAAGGCTATCGGCCTGGTTCTCCCCGAGCTCAACGGTAAGCTCATCGGTGCCGCCCAGCGCGTCCCGACGCCGACCGGCTCCATCACCAACCTCTACGCTGTCGTTGACAAGAAGGTCACCGTCGACGAGGTCAACGCTGCTATGAAGGCCTACGCTGCCACCATCTCCGAGACCTTCGGTTACAACGAGGACGACATCGTCTCCACCGACATCATCGGCGAGACCCACGGCTCCATCTTCGACGCCACTCAGACCATGTGCTCTGACCTCGGCAACGGCCAGACCCTCGTTCAGGTCACCTCTTGGTACGACAACGAGAACTCCTACACCTCTCAGATGGTCCGCACCATCAAGTACTTCGAGAAGTTCGTTGCTTAATTTAGCTTTTAACGAATAGCTCGTTGAGCGTCTAAAGAAGGGCGCGGCCTTATAGGGCTTACACCCTAGGGTCGCGCCCTTTTTATAAGAAATCGTCTGCCGTAATGGGAGGCAGACACGTACGAAAGGTAGAAGCAAACATGGCCTTTACCAAGAAGACCGTCCGCGACATCGATGTCGACGGCAAGCGCGTTCTCGTCCGCGTTGACTTTAACGTGCCTATCAAGGATGGCGTCGTTGGCGACACCACCCGTATCAAGGCTGCCCTGCCCACCATCAACTATCTCGTTGAGCACAACGCTCGCGTCATCCTCATGAGCCACCTCGGCCGTCCCGAGGGCACCGGCTTCCAGCCCGAGCTGTCTCTCGAGCCCGTCGCCAAGAAGCTCGCTGAGCTCTCTGGTCTCGACGTTGCCTTTGTCGCCGACACCTACGGCGAGAAGGCTGCTGAGGCTGTCGCCGCCGTCGAGCCGGGTAAGGTCCTCGTTCTCGAGAACGTCCGTTTTGACAAGCGTGAGAAGAAGAACGATCCCGAGATCGCCAAGAAGCTCGCTTCCTATGGTGACGTCTTCGTTCTCGATGCCTTCGGCACCGCTCACCGCGCCCAGGGTTCCGTCGTGGGCCCCGCCGCTTACCTGCCTGCCGTCGCCGGCTTCCTGCTCGAGAAGGAGGTCGACACGCTGACCGGCATCTTCGCCGAGCCCGAGCGCCCCTTCGTCGCCATCGTCGGCGGTTCCAAGGTTTCCTCCAAGATCGGCGTTCTCGATCACCTCATCGACTCTGCTGACACCCTGATCATCGGTGGCGGCATGGCCTACACCTTCTTCCTGGCTCAGGGCCTGTCCGTCGGTCAGTCCCTCAAGGAAGAGGACTGGGTCGAGCGCGCTGGCGAGATGCTCAAGAAGGCCGAGGAGAAGGGCGTCAAGATCCTGCTCCCCATCGACAACCGCGTTGCCGATCACTTTGGCGAGGACGCTGTCCCCGAGGTTGTCGCTTCCGACGCTATCCCCGACGATCGTGAGGGCATGGACATCGGCCCCAAGACCGAGGAGCTCTACGCCGAGGCCGTCAAGGGCGCCAAGACCGTGTTCTGGAATGGCCCCATGGGCGTCTTCGAGTTCGACAACTTTGCTCACGGCACCCAGGCTATTGCTGAGGCTGTCGCCGAGGCCGACTGCACCTCGATCATCGGCGGTGGCGACTCTGTCGCAGCTGTCAACAAGTTCAACCTGGCCGACAAGATGAGCTGGATCTCCACCGGTGGTGGCGCTTCCATGGAGCTCGTCGAGGGTAAGGCCCTGCCCGGAGTGGAGGCGCTTCTCGATGCCTAATCGCACCCTTCTTATCGCTGGTAACTGGAAGATGAACAACGACGTCGCCGAGGCTGCCAAGCTCGCCGACGAGCTGGCTCAGGCTCTGCCCGAGGTTTCGGCTGGCGTCGAGGTGCTCGTCTGCCCTCCGACCATCGACATCACCACGGTTCATGACCGCATTCAGGCTGCCCCCATCGCCCTCGGTGCACAGAACGTGTACTGGGAGGCCAAGGGTGCCTTCACCGGTGAGTCCTCTTGCGACATGCTCAAGTCCGCTGGCTGCACCTACTGCATCATCGGTCACTCCGAGCGTCGCGACTACTTCCACGAGACCGACGAGGACCAGAACAAGAAGGCTAAGGCTCTCGTTGCCGCCGGCCTCGTTCCCGTCTTCTGCTGCGGCGAGTCCCTCGAGGTCCGCGAGGCTGGCACCTATGTCGAGCACGTCGTGAACCAGGTCAAGGCTGGCCTTGCTGGTCTTGAGATCACCTGCCCCAAGCAGGTCGTCGTCGCCTACGAGCCCATCTGGGCCATCGGCACCGGCAAGACCGCTACCGCCGAGGACGCTCAGGAGGTCTGCGGTGCTATCCGTGAGACCCTCAAGGAGATGTTCGGCGAGGAGCTCGCTAACGGCATCCGCGTGCTGTATGGCGGTTCCGCCAAGC
>CAJMRZ010000137.1 GCA_905215945.1 uncultured bacterium
CCCCCCGGCCGGTCCGCCGTTCGGTAGAACGGCGGAACTAAATCAACTTGAAGCCCTTGCGCTTGCCTACGGAGAGGGTGTCGCCCAGCTTGAGGGCGCTGGGATCGATGTTATAGCTCTTGGGAGCCACGGCCTTGCCGTTGATCTTGACACCGCCGCCGTCGATATCGCGACGAGCTTGGCCGGCGCTCGCCGAAAGACCCAAGTCCTTGAGCAGGCCGGCGAGGTAGATCTGGCCCTCGTCGTTAACAGTCAGCTCAACGTGCTTCTCGGGGAAGTCGGCGAGCTGGCCCTCCTTGAACACGCGGTCGAACTCGGCCTGAGCCTCGTCACCGGCACCGGCGCCGTGGTAGGTGTCGCACAGGTCGCGGCCCAGAGCGCGCTTGAGCTCGTAGGGGTCGGCAGAACCATCGGCCAGGGCAGCGTCGATCTTGTCGACCTCGGCCGGGGTGAGCGAGCTGGCCAGACGATAGTACTTGCCGATCATCTCATCGGGGATGGACATGGTCTTGCCGAACATATCCTTGGGGGCGTCGGTCAGGCCGATGTAGTTGCCGTAGGACTTGGACATCTTGCGCACGCCATCGGTGCCCTCGAGCAGCGGCATGGTGAGCGCGATCTGCGGCTCCATGCCCATCTTCTCCATGAGCTCGCGGCCGGCGAGCAGGTTGAAGAGCTGATCGGTGCCGCCCATCTCCACGTCGGCCTTGATCTGCACGGAGTCGAAGGCCTGCATCACGGGATACAGGAACTCATGCAGGGCGATCGGCGTCTGAGACTGGTAGCGCTTGGTAAAGTCATCGCGCTCAAGGATGCGGGCGACGGTGAACTTGGAGCACACCTGCAGCAGGCCGGCCAGATCCATCGAAAGGATCCAATCGCCGTTGTGCACGATGGTGGTCTTCTCGGGATCCAGGATCTTCATGGCCTGGCTCACGTAGGTCTCGGCGTTGGCCTCGATCTGCTCCTGCGAAAGCTGAGGACGCGTGGAGTTCTTGCCCGAAGGATCGCCGATCAGCGCGGTGCCGTTACCGATGATAAGGGTGACGTTGTGGCCCAGGTCCTGGAACTGACGCATCTTGCGCAGGGGCACGGCATGTCCCAAGTGCAGGTCGGGGCTGGTGGGATCGACGCCGAGCTTGATGTTGAGGGGCTCGCCCTTCTCAAGCTTCTTGCGAAGGTCGGCCTCGGGGACGATCTGCGCGGCGCCCGAGGTGATGATACGCATTTGCTCGTCGACAGACAGCATTGGGTATCCTCCTTTTGCTATAGCACCCTCGCCGGATACGGCGGTGCTGGAAGTCCATAAACTCTCATATGATAACAAAACGGCGCGGCCGAACACCTACGACAGGAAAATCCTCGTCCTGCTGCATGCGTCGACAGCGACCGGCAGACGCGTACCGTCGCGCTCGACCAAATAGCGCGTCTGCCGACGACGCGAGCAGTCACGGCAATGGACCGAGCCCGTTGCCTGTGTGGCGCAAGGCCCCTCGGCGGTGAGCAGGCAATGCTCACACGCCATGAGCTCGGGATGGCCGGCGTCGACAGGCCCCAAGACACCGGGGCAAGCGGCAAGCTCGGCAACGCGCTCAGCGTCGTTGGCGAGCAACTCGGCTGGCACATACACACGGCCCGCACCAAGCCCACGCAGCCAGACAAGCGTGGCCCGGTTGGCGCAAAACACTGGCGCCGCCACATCAAACGCCACGCCCAACTCACGCGCCATCGCAGCCTGTCCCAAATTGCGGCAGACCACACGCCCGGCACGCTGCATCAGCGAGCGGGTCCGCTCGACGTCGCCCCCGCGACAGACTTCATCGAGCACCACGGTCGCATCGGACAGGTCGAGCTCGTCACACGGGTCGGCATCCATCAGCTCCCAGGCAAAGAACATACGAGCCAAAGCCCCCTGTTCCGCCGACTCCGCCAGTCCCGCCGCCGGCACATCGCCAGCGACAACGGAGCCCTCAAACGGCAGCACTTCAACGGCGCGAGCAGCAGGCACGACCGCATCGGCCTCGGCATGCATGCGCTCCAGGGCCGTCGCCGTCTGCTCCAACACACCGGCGCTGCGAATCAGGTACACCTCGCAGCCCGTGTCCACCTTACGCTTGCAATGCACGACGACGCGCTTCCCCGCTGCGGCATCCACCGGGCAGGGCACCTGCGGCCAGCGCTTGGGCACATCGGGACGCGCGTCGACACCCGGATAGAACCGAATCTCGAGCGTGTCACCCGCCGCCACGGCGGCGTCGAGCTCAACGGTCACCTCTTCGTGGCCCACAGCGACCAAGCGCCCCACGCGCACGCCCTGGTTAATTGCGCGCTCAAAGCTCATCAGCTCGGCACCCGAACGCCCTCGCAGGTACGCATCGGTAAACCCACGGTTAAACGACCTTCCCAGCTCGCGCTCAAGCTCTTCCACGGCACCGGGGTCCCACGCGCCGTCGCACAGCATATCGAGTGCCCGGCGCCACACCCGCACCACGTTGAATACGTAATCGGGGTTCTTCATGCGCCCCTCGATCTTGAGCGACGCCACGCCGGCATCTACAAGCTCGGGCAGATGCGCAATACCCAGATAGTCGCGCGGGCACAGCAGGCGATCTCCCTCGACAGCAACAACACTCTGCCCCGCCTCGTCCACTAGGTCGTACGCCAGACGGCACGGCTGCGTGCAGTCGCCGCGCATCGCCGAGCGCCCACGCCGCAGGGCCGAGAACTCGCACGCCCCCGAATAGCCGATGCAAATCGCACCGTGGCAGAATACCTCGATGGGCACGCCCGTGGCACATAGCGCCGCAATCTCGTCGACCGTCAGCTCGCGTGCCGTCGTCACGCGCTCGACCCCCAGCTCGTCGGCGGCAAGCCGCACGGCACCCTCGCTATGAGCGCCCGCCTGCGTGGACAGGTGAATCTCGACCCCGGGAATCGCCGCGCTCAGCGCGCAGGCCAGCCCGGCATCGGCGACAATCAGAGCATCGGCGCCCAGCTCCAGTGCATGAGCTCCCAGCGCCACCGCGTCGGACAGCTCATCGTCAAACACGAACACGTTGAGCGTCACGTACACACGCACGCCATGAGCATGCGCCACGGCACAACCGCGCGCAAACTCGTCATCCGTAAAGCCATGGGCGCTCACGCGGGCGTTAAAGCCGCCCAACCCCGCATAGATGGCATCGGCGCCCGCGGCGATGGCCGCAAGCATCTGGTCGAGCCCGCCCGCCGGCGCCAGCAGCTCGGGCAGCGCCGCACCGGCAGCATCCAATCCAGTCTTGTGTTGCCCGCTCGGCCCCATCGTCCGAATCGCCATCGACAAACTCCTTACCAAGGTATGCATTCACTCTGAAAAATGCCGCCTTCCAGCATACACGAGGCCTCGCGCGCCCCGTTTGGTTTATCGTGTAATAACTTATGTCCATCCTGCCCCGACGGCACATCCGCCGTCCGGCACGACATACCTGGAGGTCAATATATGGGTCCTCGCCAACGACAGGGACGCAGCCGTTCAAAGACGCATGCCCTGCCCATAATCCTGCTCTCGTTTTTGGGCTTTTTGCTTATCGCGGGCGTGGCATTTGGCATCGGCATGGTCGGCAACGTCAACCGCTGGCTGTCCGATCTGCCCGACTACACCGACGCCAACGCGTATCTGGTGAGCGAGCCCACCGAGATCGTCGACTGCAACGGCAACAAGATCGCGAGCTTCTACACGCAAAACCGCAAGTCCATCACCAAGGACGAGGTCTCCCCCTACGTGCTGCAGGGCACCGTTGACGTCGAGGACGAGCGCTTCTACGAGCACGGCGGTATCGACCTGTGGGGTATCGCGCGTGCTGCGGTGGCAACCCTCGGCGGCGGGCACGAAGGCGCCTCGACTATCACCCAGCAGCTGGTGCGCAACACCATTCTGCAGGAGGAGCAGTTCGACTCGACCATCGAGCGTAAGGTGCGCGAGGCCTACATCGCCATCAAGATGGAGGACATGTACTCCAAAGACGAGATCCTCATGATGTACCTCAACACCATCTATTACGGTCACGGCGCCTACGGCATCGAGGCCGCAGCCGAGACCTACCTGTCCAAGAGCGCCGCCGACCTCACCCTGAGCGAGGCCGCGCTGCTCATCGGCCTTCCCAACTCGCCTTCGCAGTACGACCCCACGGTCAACCCCGACCTGGCACTGTCTCGCCGCAACAAGGTCCTCGACAACATGCTGCGCCTGGGCCACATCACCCAGGAGGAGCACGATGCCGCACAGGCCGAGCCCATCACCCTCAACGTGACCGAGATTTCGGGCAGCGGCGTCGACGTATACTCGCAGCCCTACTTTGTCGCCTATGTTAAGCAGCTGCTGGAGCAGGAGTTCTCGACCGACGTGCTCTTTAAGGGCGGCCTGACCGTCAAGACCACCATCGACCCCACGATGCAGCAGGTGGCAGAGAATGCCGTCCGCGAGCAGCTCGACACGCTCTCACTCGACGGCCTGGACATGGGCATGGTCGTCGTCGACCCCAAGACCGGCTACATCAAGTGCATGGTGGGCGGCTACGACTACAACGCCGACGAGAATCATGTGAACCACGCTACGGCAAAGCGCCCCGTGGGCTCCACGTTTAAGGCCTTTACGCTGGCAACTGCCATCCAAAACGGTATGAACCCCAACGTCACCCTCAACTGCAACTCGCCTCTTACAGCCAAGGGCACCACGACCAAGGTGCAAAACTATGCCAACCAGAGCTATGGCAACATCACGCTTAAGCAGGCAACGGCATACTCATCCAACACCGGCTACATTCAGGTGGCAGAAGCCATCGGCAACAACAAGATCATGTCGCTCGTCAAAAAGCTCGGCATCGATCCCGCCAAGGACAATATCGAGGACGTTCCCGTCATGACGCTCGGCACATCCTTTATCGGCCGTAGTCCGGAAACGGTAGGCCAGTTTTCGGGTATCTTTTA
>CAJMRZ010000138.1 GCA_905215945.1 uncultured bacterium
GCCCTTGACGACGATCGGACGCTGATTGATGTTGGTTGACTGGTTTGAACGCGTGAACTTCTGCAGATTGTAGATATCCACACCCGTTTCACCCGCCACGGATTCGTCGTCGTTGACACGAATAACCACGCGGTTGGCATCGACATAGTCAACGACGCCACCACGACGAGCCTGAACAGCAGTCTTGGAGTCAACCGCCACCGTACGCTCAATGCCCGTACCTACAACAGGCTTCTCGGGACGCAAGCAAGGCACACCCTGGCGCTGCATGTTAGCGCCCATCAGCGTACGCTTGGCGTCGTCGTGCTCAAGGAACGGGATCAGCGTGGCTGCGACGGAGAGCATCTGACGCGGCGAGACGTCCATGTAGTCGACGTCCTCGACGGGCACGTCGGCGGGAGCGCCGAAGGAGCCGTCGAAGTCGCGGGTACGGGCGATCACGGTGTGCGGACGGACGATCTTGCCCTCGGCATCGGTCGTGATGAACTCGTTGGTCTTGGGATCGAGCGGCGTGTTGGCCGGCGCGATGACGTGCTTCTCTTCCTCGTCAGCGGTCATCCAGTCGATCTGGTCGGTGGCAACGCCGTTCTCGACGCGACGGAACGGGGCCTCGATGAAGCCATACTCGTTGACGCGGGCGTAGAGGGCGAGCGAGCCGATCAGGCCGATGTTGGGGCCTTCGGGGGTCTCGATCGGGCACATGCGGCTGTAGTGCGAGTTGTGAACGTCGCGGACGGCCGTCGGCACGTTGGTGCGGCGGCTGGAGCCGGACTTGTGGCCGGCAAGACCACCAGGGCCGAGTGCGGACAGACGGCGCTTGTGGGTCAGACCGGTCAGGGGGTTCGCCTGGTCCATGAACTGCGAGAGCTGCGAGGAACCGAAGAACTCCTTGATAGAGGCCACGATCGGGCGGATGTTGATGAGCGACTGCGGGGTGATCTCGTCGATGTCCTGGGAGCTCATGCGCTCACGGACGACGCGCTCCATACGGCTCATGCCGATACGGAACTGGTTGGCGACGAGCTCGCCGACGGTGCGGATGCGGCGGTTGCCGAAGTGGTCGATGTCGTCGACCTTGAAGCCCTGCTCGCCGGCAGCGAGGGACAGGAGGTAGCGCAGCGTCGCGACGATATCCTCGTCGGTGAGCACCGTGACCTCTTCCTCGGTGGTGAGGTTGAGCTTCTTGTTGACCTTGTAACGACCGACGCGGGCCAAATCGTAGCGCTGCGGGTTAAAGAGCAGGCCCTCGAGCAGGCTGCGGGAAGCGTCCACGGTGGGAGGCTCGCCCGGGCGCAGGCGACGGTAGATCTCGATGAGGGCGTCCTCGCGAGTGAGGGCGGTGTCGCGCTCCAGGGTGCGCTTGATCACATCGGAGTTGCCGAGCAGCTCGATGATGTCGTCGTTGGTGACGGCGATGCCAAGGGCGCGCAGGAACATCGTGGCGCTCTGCTTGCGCTTACGGTCGATGGAGACCATGAGCTGGTCGCGCTTGTCGACCTCAAACTCAAGCCAGGCACCGCGGGACGGGATGATCTGGGCCTTGTAGATCTGCTTGCCCGAATCCATCTCGGAGCTGTAGTACACGCCCGGGGAGCGGACGAGCTGCGAGACGACGATACGCTCGGTACCGTTGATGATGAAGGTGCCCTGATCGGTCATCATGGGGAAGTCGCCCATGAAGACGAGCTGCTCCTTGATCTCGCCGGTCTCCTTGTTGGTGAGACGGACGTCGGTCAGAAGCGGAGCCTGATAGGTCATATCCTTCTCGCGGCACTCCTCGACGGTGTGCGCGGGGTCGCCGAACTGATGCTCGCCGAAGGTAACCTCGAGAACATGGTTCTGACTCTGGATGGGGCTGGATTCCTTGAACGCCTCACGAAGGCCCTCATCCTTAAAACGCTCAAAGGATTCCCTTTGAACAGAGATAAGGTTGGGGAGCTCCATGGCCTCCGGGATTTTCCCGAAGCTGACGCGCTTGCGCTCAGTGGCAGTGTATGCGTAGGTCACCAGGTTTTTCCTCCTTCACGGAAATGCTCGGTGGGTTGGCGAGGCATAGCTTCGCCAGTTATCGCAACCTAATAGTTTATCAGGTACCGACCGTTGGGCAAGAAAAGCCTTGACGCGATTGAGTTTTTGGAGTAGCAAAGTTTTTCGACAGAAAACACGCAGGTAGATGTATGTGTATCGAACATCTGTTCATATATTTTCTGTGAACAGAGAGCCGGCAATCGCAGCTCTTATAAAAAACGGGCGCGAACCGAGGTCCGCGCCCGTAAATGTCGATGTCCGAAGGCTTACTTGCGCATCAATCCGCCGCGCTCGTCGATGGCGTCCCAGAAGGCATCGGCAAAGCGGGGGTCGTTTGCAGCCATGAGGGCGTTAGTGGCCATCCAACCAGAGGGAGTGCCGGTGTCGTAGCCCGACAGCGGGTCGATGACGACAGCGTACATGGCCTCGCGGTCGAGCGAACGGGCCATGGCGTCGGTGAGCTGGATCTCGCCGCCCTTGCCGGCCTGCTGATCTGCCAGCAGGTCCATGACCAGCGGGCTCAGCAGGTAGCGACCGACAATGTACAGGTTGGACGGAGCCGCCTCGGGGGCAGGCTTCTCCACCAGACCGCCGATGCGCCAAACGGCACCGGGCTCAGCGTCGGCAGCATTCTCGAAGCCCTCGAGAGAGCCCACGCGATCGCCGGCGATAACGCCGTAGCGGCTGACCTCCTCGGGAGCGCACGCGGCAACGGCGATAACAGATGCGCCACCATGCTCCTTGGAGACGGCAAGCATCTTGTCGCAGATGTCACGGTTGGGCACAACGTAATCGCCCAGAAGAACCAGGAAGTTCTCCCCTGCCACGGCGTCGGCGGCAGAGCGAATGGCGTGACCGAGGCCCTTGGGCTCGTACTGATAACGGAAGTCGACCGGCATACCGCCAGCGTGGGCGACAGCATCGGCATAGGCGTTCTTGCCGCGCTCGCGCAGCAGGTTCTCGAGCGAACGGTCGGGCTGGAAGTAGTTCAGTAGCTCGGGCTTACCGGGAGAAGTAACGATGATGGCATCGTCGACCTCCTCGGGCTCGAGCGCCTCCTCGACGACGTACTGAATGACGGGCTTGTCGAGCACCGGCAGCATCTCTTTGGGCGTGCACTTGGTGCCAGGCAGAAAACGCGTGCCAAGACCGGCGGCGGGGATGATTGCCTTCATGTTATTCAAAGATCCTTTCGCAGGCGCAAAAGCGCCCCATGCGTGCGGCACACAGCCGCAGACCAAATTGCGATACCCAAGCATCTTACCGCTGGAACTATATGTCGCTACAAGGCAGAGACAATTCTTCAGCAGGTCAACGCAAATTATTGCTCGAATGGTGCAATTTTATTGCCCAACGGCAGGGCACCCGATACGACGCAAATCACAGAACATGGCAGTTTGAGCAACCGATGCCGAGGGACCGAAAAACAAAAAAGACGGGGCTCGCAATGCGAACCCCGTCTGCAAAGAAATCTGGCGAGAAAGCCTGATTACTTGAGGGTGACAGCAGCGCCAGCAGCCTCGAGCTTCTCCTTGGCAGCCTCGGCGTCCTCCTTCTTGGCACCCTCGAGAACAGCCTTGGGAGCGCCCTCGACGACCTCCTTGGCCTCCTTCAGGCCAAGGTTGGTGAGCTCACGGACGGCCTTGATGACCTGGATCTTGTTGTCGCCGAAGCCCTCGAGCACGACGTCAAACTCGGTCTTCTCCTCGGCCTCAGCAGCGCCAGCAGCGGGAGCGGCGACAACAGCGGCAGGAGCAGCGGCGGAAACGCCGAAGGTGTCCTCGATAGCCTTAACGAGCTCGGAAGCCTCGAGAAGGGTCATTTCCTTAAGAGCATCGATGATCTCATCGGTGGTAAGCTTAGCCATTTCTAAGTCCTTTCGGTTTCCGTGCGGATGCACGGAGATCAGTTAAAACACGGCGCGAATGCGCCAGGGGTGCGGCGT
This sequence comes from uncultured bacterium, assembly GCA_905215945.1. Classification (GTDB taxonomy): domain Bacteria; phylum Actinomycetota; class Coriobacteriia; order Coriobacteriales; family Coriobacteriaceae; genus Collinsella. The sequence goes on from CAJMRZ010000138.1 coordinate 3,974, forward strand.
TGCCGCCGCGGGTGAAAACAGCAACTAGGCTGCCTTCTGCTCGGAGACCTGCTGGATCGAACGAGCGAGACCAGAGGAAACGCCGTTGACGCAGACAGCGATGTCGCGAGCGAAACCGGAGATGAGGCCGGCGATCTGGCCGAGAAGCTGATCCTTGGTGGGCAGCTCGGCGATAGCCTTAACATCATCAGCGGAAACGGCCTTGCCGTCGGAGATACCGCCCTTGATCTCAAGGACGCCCTTGGACTTAGCGGAGAAGTCCTTAAGGGCCTTAGCGGCCTCGACCGGCTCGGTCTCGTAGAACACATAAGCGACGGGGCCCGCGAGGATCTCGTCGATCTCGGGCTGCTCCTGGTTCTTGAGAGCGATCTTGACCAGGTTGTTCTTGTAGACCTTCATCTCGGCGCCGCACTCGCGAAGCTGATGACGCAGCTCCTGAGCCTGCTTAACCGTCAGACCGTTGTAGTTGACGACGAACAGACCGGCGTTCTCGGCGATACGGGACTCGATCTCTGCAACCTTGTCGATTTTGTACTGCTGGGGCATGAATTACACCTCCTCGAATTCTTTCCGGGCACGGTCCGCCACAAGGACGTGACGGGGGCATGTCCAAAAAGAAAGCCCCCGCGCTGCATGAGCGACGGGGGCGAGAAGACATATCTACTCGACCACCTCGGCTGGCGGGAAGTCCCATTAAGCTCGCGGGCGATGCCCGTTTGCACCGGCTGTCTCTGGCAGCGGATTCGTGCGTGAACCGAAAGTATTATGGCGGGGACCCCGGCGTCGGTCAACGGGCACGAGGATTCGCACACAAACCCTGCATACGCTCCGGTCGGGAGGGGCAGGGCGAGTTTTCCGCTCGGTCAAGTCCTGGGCTCGCACGAAGGCCACATTAAGTGGCCTTCGGCTCGTGCGGAATCTACGGAAAACTCGCCCTGC
>CAJMRZ010000139.1 GCA_905215945.1 uncultured bacterium
TCCTTGTGTTTGCTGTACGCGCCCAGCGGCGTGTCGATGGTGAGCTGGTCGATGAGCCATGCGTTCAGCTTTGCACCATAGCTGTTGGTGTGGGTCAAGTCAAGACCGGTGGGAACCAGATTGCCCTTTTTGCCTTCTTTTGCGCCGGTAAAGCTGTGGGTGTACTGAGCCTTTTTGCCCATCGTGATGTTCTCGTTGATGGTGGCATCGGTCAGATCCACGCAGATGAGGTGCAGCTCGCTGCACATATCACGGATGGCCTGTGCGTAATAGCCGCCCTCATAGACGGTGTCGCCAATGGTGACGGTCTGGGTCTTGTGGCCGGAAGCACTGTCGTAGCTGGCCTTGGTGTTCTCGTTCGTCGTCTCGGTATAGCGTTCGTACAGGATGTTGCGAACGCCCGAAAACTTGGTATCCCACTGGCTGCGACGCCCATCGAGCTTTTGATAGTCGACCGAAATCTTCGTGTCGCCCATGCCATCCAAAAACGCACGACGCACGCGAGGGGGCAAGTCCCCCCACGGCGTATCGGCGCTCACCTTAAAGTGTTTGCAGACCGCAGCAAAAATCTGCGGATAGTAGTTCGAATTGCCAAACAGGCTACCAAAGACTCCGTCGGCAATGGACTTCGAGGGATCCTCAATCAGCGCCTCGGCATCAACGGTTTTCTTAAAGCCCAGGCCGTCGCACTCAGGACATGCGCCATAGGGAGCGTTGAACGAAAAGTCGCGGGGTTGTAGGTCGTCGATGGAGTGCCCGTGCTCCGGGCATGCCAGAGCCAACGAATACTCCAGTAGCTCGCCCTCGGTCCCCTCGGGAGCGTCGCGATCGGGCAGCATGTATACGTTCACATTACCGTGCGCCAAGGCAGTCGCCTGTTCAACAGACTCGGCGATACGGCCCAGAGAATTCTCACGGATCACGATGCGGTCGACTACGACCTCGATATCGTGTTTGAACTTCTTGTCCAGATCGATCGGATCATCGAGCGAGCGCACTTCGCCGTCGACACGCACGCGGCTAAAGCCCTCGGCGCGAAGGTCCTCAAACAGTTTGGTGTACTCGCCTTTTCGCCCGCGCACCACCGGTGCCAGCACAAACGCGCGGCGACCCTCCCCCGCCGCCAAGACTTTGTCGGCAACCTGGTCGGTCGTCTGGCGCTCAATGACGCGGCCGCATTCGGGACAGTGCGGGGTGCCCACACGGGCGAACAGCAGGCGCAGATAGTCATAAATCTCGGTTACGGTGCCAACCGTCGAGCGAGGGTTTTTAGACGTCGTCTTTTGGTCGATCGACACCGCCGGCGAAAGGCCGTCGATTGAATCCAAGTCGGGTTTGTCCATCTGGCCCAAGAACTGGCGCGCATAGCTCGAAAGACTCTCGACGTATCGACGCTGGCCCTCGGCATAGATAGTGTCAAATGCCAGCGAACTCTTGCCCGAGCCAGAAAGACCGGTAATGACCACGAGTTGGTCACGCGGAATGGAAACATCGATATCACGGAGGTTGTGCTCACGAGCGCCGCGAATAACGATAGAAGAATCAGACATGGAAGCTCCTTGCCTCCTATTGCATCGAATCATACTGTCGATGAGTTTAGCGCACTCGACGCGCACAGATGTTCGTAATACAAGATTCGCAGACCTTTAGCTTTGCGTATCGGGTGCTTTGTTTCTCGAAATGTCGTGGAAAGGTTACAGTAATCTACTACTGAACTTAATTTGCTGTAACAGAGGAACGTCCATGACCGAAGATATCCCCCTTGAAATCACTTCGAGCGACATGGCCAATCTGCCCATATTCATCGCCGTCCTTATCGTGGCCACCGTCGTCGTGCGCGTGTATTTTTCAATCAAACACAATGAAAAGCCGCCCATTGCCCGCGTCTTTTGGTGCGCGACGCTCCTCATCCCGCTCGGCATGGTAGCTGCATGGATTACGAATCAATTGCTCGTAAATGAGGACAATTCCCTATGGGTCCTTTCTTATTCGGCGCTCGGTGCTACCGCCGTCATACTTCTTGTCGAGCCCTTGGTTTCGGGACTTATCGACCAAACCGATCTTGCGACGGGAACGGTTGCCTGTATTTGCCGTGACATCCTTGTCATCGCCGCTGTTTCAGCGCTCTCGTTCGTTTCACTCGAAATTGCCTGTAACGAAACGTTCTATCGCATTCCCGCCAACTCATTCGGGTTTTCCGTCGGGCTGCTCGCGACGGTTCTGCTCTCCCTTTATTTGCTGGGACAGCGTCATGGAGGCGTCATGGCCCTCGTGCCCGTCGCCTGTTGCATCCTTGGCATTGCCGAGCACTTCGTCATAACGTTTAAAGGCGAGGCCATCCTGCCAAGCGATATCTTGGCCCTTGGCACCGCAATGGAAGTGAGCGAGGGATACGAGTTTACCTTTACCGCCGGAATCGTAACCTCTCTAGCCCTGCTGGAGATTTCCCTGGGGCTTCTTTCGCTTATCCGACCGAGAAAGCTCCGTACGCCCACCCATGTCTTCCCCGCAATCGCCGCTAACCTCTGCGCTTTTCTGCTAGTGACCGTTGTGGGGCTCTCGGGCTTTTCCAGCATCGACTTGGAGCAGGCGCTGAATTTTGGATTTGACCGTTGGCAGCCCATCACCACGTATGCGTCTCAGGGTTTTATCACTTCGTTCACCGAAATGGTCAACGAGTTGCCCATTGAGAAGCCCGAAGACTATACGCCCGATGAGGCGCAGAGCATCGAGCAGGAGCTCGCCGCCACCTACGACAGCACGTATGGCTCGAGCGAGCAGCGCGCGGCGGCCGTTGCCCAGTTCAATGAAATCAAGCCGACGATTGTTGCCGTCATGAATGAGAGTTTTAGCGACCTTTCGTGCTTTGAGCAGCTCCAGGCGGCCGGGTACACCGGCCCCGCATTCTACAACTCGCTTCCCGACACACTTGTTCGCGGCACCATGCTCGCTTCGGTCGCCGGTGGCGGAACGGCGAACTCCGAATTCGAATTTTTGACCGGAGCGACAACGGCCTTTGTTGGATTGGGCAAAATCCCCTATCAGCTGTATCAGATGAATGGCGTCAACAGCCTGGCAAAGGACCTTAAAGAGCTTGGGTATACCGCTACGGCTATGCACCCGCAAAACCCCGTCAACTACCATCGAGATAAAATCTATCAGCAGCTGGGCTTTGGAGACTTTCTTTCAATCGGCAATTTCGAAGGTGCGCCCTGTTACCATGCCGGCGTATGCGACTACGTCACCTACGACAAGATACTCGACCTGCTTAGAACCGACGAAGCCCCGCAGTTCATCTTTGACGTCACGATGCAAAATCACGGCGGCTACGACTATGGCACCGTTCCCGCCGAGGAGCTGACAAACTATTGGGTTGAGGGAGCCAGCGAGGGTGCCAATAGCGCGCTCAACACCTATCTTACCTGCATCAACGCATCCGACCGGGACCTCGAGTACTTTATCAACGAGCTCCGCAATATCGGCAGACCGGTTGTCCTTGTCTTTTTTGGCGACCATCAGCCGAGCGCCGCAACGACTCTCAACGACGAGCTGTACCCCCAGGAAGATACGGCAAGCCACGCTTTCCGTATCTATCAGTCGACATATTTTGTCTGGGCTAACTATGAAATCGCCGGCAATACCGAGCTCAACGTCTACGACACCGTCGGGGCAAACGAGATTGCAGCCATTACCCTTAATAAGATCGGCGCCCCGCTCACCGACTATCAAAAGGCTCTGCTTGCAACAAGGTCAGATGTGCCCACCATCAATGTCGCCGGCTACCTTGGTGCCGACGGGCTGCGCTACGACTTGGAATCTGAAGACAGCCCATACGCCTCGACGATCGACAAGCTGCAGCGCATGCAATACCTCGAGTTCGCCAGCAAAGTTCAGTAAGCCCGCCCATTCGCTTGGACCCATCGTATTGCAAGCACGCTCGGCCCAAATGCATCGCAAATGACTCCCGCTCGCAAACGAGGGTACAATGACGCTCGTGTCACATCACGGGGCTCCGGCCCCAACATATACAAAGGAGTCATACATGGGTTGCGAGCACGCACAGGCCGCCGGCGGACAAACGTCGCCGTCGCAATTTGAGGAGAACACGCTGTCCGAGGTCAAACGCGTCATCGCCGTGCTTTCCGGCAAGGGCGGTGTCGGCAAGTCGTTTGTCACCGGTGCCATCGCCACCGAGCTTGCCCGTCACGGCCACAAGGTCGGCGTCCTCGATGCCGACATCACCGGTCCCTCTATCCCCAAGATGTTCGGTATGAGCGGACGCCACGTCCATGCCCTTGGCAACCTTATGCTGCCCGAAATCTCCGAGCACGGCGTCAAGGTCATGAGCTCCAACCTTCTGCTCCAAAACGAGACCGACCCCGTCCTTTGGCGCGGTCCGGTCATCGCGGGCGCCATTAGGCAGTTCTGGAGCGAGACCTCGTGGGGCCCCATCGACTACCTGCTGGTCGACATGCCTCCGGGAACAGGCGATGTCGCGCTCACCGTCTTCCAGTCGCTGCCCGTCGACGGCATCGTCATCGTCACGAGCCCGCAGGATCTGGTCTCGATGATCGTCGCCAAGGCGGTCAACATGGCCGAGAAGATGAACGTCCCCATTCTGGGAATCGTCGAAAACATGAGCTATATCGTCTGCCCCGACTGCGGCAAGCACATCAACGTGTTCGGCGACAGCCATGTGGACGAGGTGGCCGCAAAGCATCACCTGCCCGTTCTGGCCAAATGCCCCATCGACCCTCAGCTGGCTGCGCTGTCCGACGCCGGCATGATCGAGACCTACGGCGGACAGTTCCTCGAGGGTGCCGCTGACGCCTGCGAGAAGCTGCTGAAGTAAGACTTTTCCTCCCTGCACTGCC
>CAJMRZ010000140.1 GCA_905215945.1 uncultured bacterium
ATTACAGCCTGACGGATGCTCTCTCCTCCGCATATCGTGCTGCGGAATGCATTTAGAGGGAAACCCATCGGGTCCCTTCGTCCTCGGTCTTCGGGGATTGGGCTGAAGAGATTAAAGTGCGCTTCGCGCCCAATGCGGAGTGTGCCTAAAAGTAAGCTGATGGTGGTCCCTGCGATGTCCGGTCTTCGGCGGATTACGGGCTGGGAAAAGCTGGCGCGCTTCGCGTCTTATCGATCGGGATTGAGATGCATGTGGCGCTTCTCGACTTACGACTGTTGCGGCTGCGGTCCCGTTTGGGGTCGCGGCCGTTTTGTTGTGGGTCAAATATGAACGTTGTGTTAATGAGTCGGTGGACGGTGGTGTTTTTCGGTGAGCGGCGTATCCTTCCAACGGTTTATCTAGTGTGTCAGTTGAAAGGAAGAGGGCGCCCGTCATTGTTTGAATGTGAACTGCCGTTTGACCACAAGACGTTGCATCTGGAGCTCGAGGATAAGAACTTTGCTGGTGTGATGGAAGGTCATCAGAACGAGTTTAAGACCACGAAATCACAGGAAGAGCTGGTAGAGGAGTCGCTTGCCAACCCTTATGGCTCGCCTTCGCTCGAGGAGCTTTGCGCTGGCAAGAAGGACATTGTCATCATTAGCTCCGACCATACGCGTCCCGTTCCCTCGCGTGTGACGATGCCTATTCTGCTGCATCACATCCACTCCGCTGCGCCTGAGGCGCGCGTTCGCATTCTGGTTGCTACGGGTATGCATCGTCCGTCGACGCACGAGGAGCTCGTCAACAAGTATGGCGAGGAGATCGTTGCCAACGAGGAAATCGTTATGCACGTCGCGACCGATGACAGCATGATGAAAAAGATCGGCACCCTGCCTTCTGGCGGCGAGTGCATCATCAACAAGATTGCTGCCGATTGCGATCTGCTGCTTGCCGAGGGCTTTATTGAGCCGCACTTCTTTGCCGGTTTCTCCGGCAGCCGCAAGTCCGTGCTGCCCGGCATCGCCAGCTACAAGACCATCATGTACAACCACAACGGTCAGTTTGTGAACGATTCCCATTCGCGTGCCGGCAACCTGTGCCACAACCACGTGAGCGAGGACATGTTTGCCGCTGCCGAGATGGCTCACCTTGCCTTTGTGCTTAACGTGGTGCTCAACGGCAAGCACGAGGTCATTGGCTCCTTTGCCGGCGATATCCACAAGGCGCACGAGGCTGGCTGCGAGTTCGTAAAGAGCCTTGCCGGCGTTGAGCCCGTCGAGTGCGAGATTGCCATCACCACCAACGGCGGCTACCCGCTCGACCAGAACATCTATCAGGCCGTGAAGGGCATGTGCTCTGCCGAGGCCACGCTTCCCGAGGGCGGTGTGATCATCGACGTCGCCGGTTGTGCCGACGGTCACGGCGGCGAGGGCTTCTATCACAACATCGCCGACAACGATCCGGCAGAGTTTGAGCGCGCCTGTATCGACCGTCCTAAGGACGAGACCCTGCCCGACCAGTGGACGAGCCAGATCTTTGCCCGCATCCTGGCGCATCACCCTGTGATCATGGTCACCGACCTGTGCGATCACCAGATGATCAAGGATATGCACATGACGCCGGTCAACACCCTCGAGGAGGCACTCAAGCTCGCCTTTGAGATGAAGGGTGCCGATGCCAAGGTGGCCGTTATTCCCGATGGCCTGGGCGTTGTTGTCGCTCAGCACTAGCGCGCGGCCTAAACGAATCGTTTATAACCGACAAGAAAGATAAGGTTTTATGCTTACCAAACTCCTCTGCGAATTCGGCGCAACGGCCCTCATGATCATCTTTGGCGTGGGCGTGCACTGCGATACCGTGCTTAAGGGCACCAAGTATCAGGGCTCCGGCCACATGTTTGCCATCACCACTTGGTCTTTTGGCATCTCGGTCTGCCTGTTTGTCTTTGGCGGTGCCGTGTGCATGAACCCCGCCATGGTGCTTGCCCAGTGCATCGTCGGCCTGGTGCCGTGGAGCAGCTGCATCCCCTTCATGATTGCCGATATGCTCGGCGGCTTTGTGGGCGCCGTAATCGCTTGGCTTATGTATGCCGATGAGTTCAAGGCTTCCGAGGGCGTCGTCGACCCCATTGCCCAGCGCAACATCTTCTCGACCAACCCCACCACCGAGGGTACGAACTATGCCCGTAACTTCTTCTGCGAGGCTATCTGCACCTTTGTGTTCATCAGCGCCATCCTTGCTGCCGCTAGCCGCGCCGGCGAGAACGTTCTGATGCTTGCCATCTGCGTCGGTCTGATCGTTTGGGCTGTTGGCATGGGCATGGGCGGCATCACCGGCTTCGCCATGAACCAGGCTCGTGACCTTGGTCCTCGCATGGCCTATCAGGTGCTGCCGATCAAGAACAAGGCTGACAACAACTGGAAGTACGGCCTGCTCGTTCCTGGCATCGCTCCGTTTGTCGGCGCCGCTCTGGCTGCGCTGTTTGTGCATGGTTTCTTGGGCATGTTCTAGTCTGAGGCTACATAGTTGTCCGCTGGCCGCATGGGGTAACTTCCCAGCGCGTCCTCGGACATGCAAAAAGGCTCGCTGCGCACTTCGTGCGGCGAGCCTTTTTGCGTCCTGCGGAATGCGCTGGGAAGTTACCCCATGCGGCCAGCTGCGGGGTCTTTGTTGCGTTCATACAAGCAACCCAACATATATATCTGAATTTGGATGGGAGGGGCTTGTTGCTGGTAGGGGCGTTGGACTGCTGTCGACACTTTGGGATGGATTGTGCTTTGGGTTCGGGTCTTTGAGATGAGAGCGGAACTTTGGGATAAGGGGTTTACTTAGTTGAAGAGGGGTTTTATGGCTGAGAGGTAGTCTTTGGCTACGTCGGCTTTGTCTGCTTGGAAGTTATGCCAGGCCCACCATTGGACCATTCCTACGAAGCTTGAGGCTATGTGGTGTAGTAGGAAGCTTCGGTCCATGGTGGCGGCGGGGCCGTTTGGGTCGGTAGGGACGGTTTCGGCTGCGCGCGACATGATGGTCTTGCGGAGACAGTCGGCGAAGACGCGTGAGCCGGCGCCGGCTACCAGTGCCCGTACACCCTGCCGACGATTCCAGAGGTTGTTGAGGATATGCTCGACCTGTACGAGTGGGTCATCGAGGGGCGTACCGTCATCGTCGAGGGCATGGGTGCAGATATCGCGCACGAGCTCAGCGAGCAGGTCATCTTTGCTCTTGAAGAGCCCGTAGAACGTGGCCCGACCTACGTGGGCACGAGCGATGATGTCGCCGACGGTGATCTTGCCGTAGTCTTTCTCGCACAGGAGCTCGGAGAACGCCGTAACGATGGCGGCACGGCTTTTTGCCTTGCGGGCATCCATGGCTATGCGTCCGCGTGAACGAGCAGGCAGCGGAGCGTACCGGAGCAACCTTCGTAGGGGCGTTTGCCGGCGCCGTAGCCGACGGCTTCGATGCGGTAGCGTGAGGGCAGTTGGTCGGACGTGCGCAGCGCGGTGACGATGGCGGCGCCCGTGGGCGTCACGAGCTCGCCGGCGACCGGTGCAGGCGTGAGGGCGATATTGCCCGCCTGGCACAGGTTGACGACAGCAGGGGCGGGAATGGGCATGAGGCCGTGGGCACAGTGGATGGTGCCATGACCCTCGGAGAGCGACTCGACCACGATGTCCTCAATACCAAGGTCGTCGAGGCAGATGGCGACAGAGCAGACGTCGACGATGGAGTCGACGGCGCCCACCTCGTGAAACAGGACGGTGTCGGGCGTTTTGCCGTGAGCCTTTGCCTCGGCATCAGCGAGTACGGAAAAAATGGCGAGGGCACGACGCTTGGCACCATCGCTTAGCTGTGAGCCATCGATGATGGCGGTGACATCCGCCAAAGAACGGTGGTGATGGTGGTGGGCGTGATGGTGACCCTCGTGGCCATGACCGTGGGCCTCATGATCATGATCGTGGCAGTGCTCGTGTTCGTGCTCGCTATGGTCATGATGGTGGTGCTCATGCTCGTGCGTGTGTTTGGCAGCTGCTTCGTTGCCGTAGAGCCAGGCCATATCGTGATCGTGGTTCTCGAGCTCCTCTGCAAGCCGGACGTCGAAATCGCAGGCGTCGATGCCATGCTTGTTTACGCGCGTCACGGCAATCTCAAAGCCGTCGACCGGCAGCGTGGCGAGCTGTTCACGCAGGTGCTCCTCGCTGGCGCCCAGGTCGAGCAGGGCCGCGACGGTCATGTCGCCGCTGATGCCCGAGGTGCCGTCGATGATAAGCGTGTGCTGATGGTTGGACATGAAATGCTCCTTAACGGGCGCGAGGTGTGCCGGCGCTCAGATGATTGATAAGACTTGCCTGGTAGGCGGCACCAAAGCCGTTGTCGATATTGACGACCGAGACGCCGCTGGCGCAGGAGTTGAGCATGGCGAGCAGCGCGGCTACGCCACCAAAACTCGCGCCGTACCCCACGCTGGTGGGAACGGCAATGACCGGACAGCTCACCAGGCCGCCGATAACGCTCGCCAGCGCGCCTTCCATGCCGGCAATGGCGATGACCACCTGAGCCTGGGCAAGCTCCTCGGCATGTGCGAGCAGGCGGTGCAGGCCGGCGACACCTACGTCGTAGAGGCGGTCGACCTCGTTGCCGTAGAACTCGGCCGTCAACGCGGCTTCCTCGGCGACGGGCAGGTCGCTCGTGCCGGCGCAGGCGACGACGATGCGTCCGTTGCCGGTAGGGGAGGGCTTGCCGCCCACGAGGGCAAGCTGTGTGTCTGGGACATATCCCAAGTCGATGCCGTTGCCGAGGAGCTCCGAGATACGGTCTGCTTTTTCGGCGTCCAGGCGCGTGACCAGGATGCGCTCCTGGCCGGCATCGCGCAGCGCTTCGATAATGGCGGCA
>CAJMRZ010000141.1 GCA_905215945.1 uncultured bacterium
TCCCTAAATGGCAGGCCCCGCGGTGGTTGCCGCGGGGCCTGGATTCAAGCTATTTACCCGTAGATGCGTTGAGGTTGCTCTTCGCCCTTTACGGAGGCTTCGGTCACGATGACCTTGGTGACGCCTTCCTCGCTGGGGAGGTCGAACATCGTCTGCTGCAGAACGTCCTCGCAGATGGAGCGCAGGCCGCGGGCACCGGTCTTGCGGGCAAGCGCCATACGGGCGATCTCGTGCAGAGCAGCGTCCTCAAACTCAAGATCAACGTCCTCGAGCTGGAACATCTTGCGGTACTGACGCACCACGGCGTTCTTGGGCTCGGTCAGGATCGACACCAGGTCGTCCTCGTCCAGCGCCTGCGTCTGGGTGACGACGGGCGTACGTCCCACAAACTCGGGGATCATGCCAAAGGCGTTGAGGTCCTGCGGGAGCACCTGGCGCAGCAGGTCGTTCTCGTCGACCGAGGTGGGGCCGGCAATCTCGGAGTTAAAGCCCACGCCCTTGTTTCCCACGCGATCGGCGATGATCTTGTCCAGACCCACAAAGGCACCGCCGCAGATGAACAGGATGTTGGTCGTGTCGATCTGCAGTAACTCCTGCTGGGGATGCTTGCGGCCGCCGGTGGGCGGAACGCTGGCCACCGTGCCCTCAAGAATCTTAAGCAGCGCCTGCTGAACGCCCTCGCCCGAGACATCACGGGTGATGGAGAGGTTCTCGGCCTTTCGGGCAATCTTGTCGATCTCGTCCACGTAGATAATGCCAACCTGCGCGCGCTCAATATCGCCATCGGCGGCATTGATGAGCTTGAGCAGGATGTTCTCCACGTCCTCGCCCACGTAGCCGGCCTCGGTAAGCGCGGTGGCGTCGGCGATGGCAAACGGCACCTCGAGGATGCGCGCGAGTGTCTGGGCGAGCAGGGTCTTACCGGTACCGGTGGGACCGAGCAGCAGGATGTTGGACTTGGCGAGCTCTACCTCGTCCATATCGTCATCGAACTGCGAGCCCATGTCGTCATCAAAGGCAGACACCGCAGCGCCGCCCTCAATCACGCGGCGATAGTGGTTGTACACGGCCACCGACATGGCGCGCTTGGCGTCCTCCTGACCCATAACATAGGCCGAAAGCTCGTCATAGATCTCGTGCGGCGTCGGCACGCGTGTGATGACCTGGCGGTCGTCCTCGAGCTCAAAACCCTCGGCCTCAGGATCTGCAGCAGGCTGACCGGCAGCCTGACCGTGGTCGTTGAGGAAGCCCGGCAGCTTGCCGTTGCGGGCAGCGTCCATAAAGTCCGAAGCCAGCGACTCCTCCAAAATCTCGGAGCAGGCGGCAACGCACTCGTCGCAGATAAAGATGTTGGTCGGACCCTTTACAAGGCGGCGAACCTGCCCCTGCTCTTTTCCGCAGAAGGAGCAGCGGATGGGGTTGCCGTTCTCGTCAAAGTTGTCCTGCATGTTTCCTGCCATCCTAGGCGTCCTTCGCGGCGAGATCGCGCGTGGTGACGATACGGTCGATCAGACCGTAGTCGAGGGCCTCGGCAGCGGTCAGGTAGTTGTCGCGCTCGGTATCGGCCTGGACCTTCTCGATGGGCTGGCCCGAGGCATCGGACAGGATCTGGTTGAGCTCACGACGGGTCTTCTTGATCTCCTCGGCCACGATCTCGATCTCGGTCTGCTGACCCTGGGCACCGCCGCTGGGCTGGTGAATCATAACCTTGGAGTGCGGCAGGCAGAAGCGCTTGCCCTTAGCGCCGGCCGAAAGCAGCACGGCGGCCATGGACGCGGCCATACCGACGCAGATGGTGGAGACCTGCGGCTTGATAAAGTTCATGGTGTCCAGAATCGCCAGGCCGGAGTAGACCTCGCCACCGGGCGAATTGATGTAGAGCGAGATATCCTTCTCGGCATCCTGGCTCTCAAGATGCAGCAGCTGGGCAACGACCAGGTTGGCGCTGACGGAGTTGATCTCCTCGCCCAAGAAGATGATGCGGTCGTTGAGCAGGCGCGAATAGATATCGTAGCTGCGCTCACCGCGCGGCGTCTGCTCGATAACGTATGGCACGAGGGCGGAATCGAACTTGGCGATCATACGCATCTCCATTTCTCTCTTGCGGACCAAATTGGTTCTAGATAAACGTACGGTGCCCGCATGCTATGCATTGGCTGGCACCGTACGAAGCAACCGGATAACCGGTGTATAACTTTACCCCATCACGGGCGCACGCATGCGCTCGCGGGCAAGGTGGCGAGAATTACTCGGCGTCCTTGGCGGTCTCGTCGACCTCGGTCACCTTGGCGTTCTCGACCAGGTGATCAACGGCCTTGGAGCGACGGATGGACTCGCGGACGGCAGGCATGCGGCCATCGGCGATGAACTCGGCCTTGGAAGCCTCGACGTCCTTGACGCCGGCCTTCTCGAACTCGGCGTTGATGTCGTCCTCGGTGACCTCGATCTTGAGCTCACGGGCGAGGGCGTCCAGAGCCAGGGACTCACGGGCAACGTCGTTGGCCTGCTTGTGCAGGTCGCCGATGAACTGCTCCATGGTCAGACCGGAAGCGGGCAGCCAGGTGTCCAGCGTCATGCCGCGGGCAGCGAGGTTGGACAGGAAGTTCTGGCCAAGCTCCTCAAAGACGGACTGCTCGTAGTCGGCATCCATCTCGTCGAGCTGCAGGCGCTCGGCGAGAGCGGAGACGCAACGGTTCTCCTTCTCGGCCGGGAGGCGGGAAGCCTTGTCCTGCTCGATCTCGATCTTGATGGCGTCGTGCATGGCGTCGATGCTGTCGAAGCCAAAGTCGGACTTGACGAGCTCGTCGGTGAGCTCGGGGGTGTTACGGACCTTGATGCCCTTGACGGTGACCTCGACGGTGTGGGTCTCGGCCTCCTCGCCCTCCTCGACCTCGTCGGTCCAGGTGACGGTCTTGACGTCGTCAACGTTAGCGCCGATCAGGGCCTCGTTAAACTCCTTGGGGTTGCTGTCGCTACCGGCGATGAGCATGCGGCCCTCGGCGGCAAAGTTGTCGGCATTCTCGACGGCCTTGAGGTCGACGGTGACGTAGTCCTCGGCTTCGACGGCGCGGCCCTCGACGTCCTCGAAGGTGGCACGGTAGTTGAGGAGCATCTCGACCTGGTTGTTAATCTCGGACTCAGTGACCTCCGCGGGAGGCATCTCGATCTCGACGGCGTCGAAGGAGGAGAGCTCGGCAGCAGGACGCAGGGAGAACTCGACGGTGTAGGTGTAGTCCTCGTGATCCTTGGCGAGGTCGAGCTCCTTGTAGTCACCGTTCTTGGTGGGGACGATGTCCAGCTCGTTGAGGACGGCGGGCTCGTTGGCGGCGATCAGGTCGTTGGTGGCCTGAGCGAGGGTAGCCTCGGCGCCAAGTGCGGAGTCGATGACCGGACGGGGAGCCTTACCGGCACGGAAGCCCGGGAAGCGGTACTTCTTAGCGGTGTCCTTGTAGGCCTTCTTGATCGCGGCGTCGACGTCGGCGGCCGGGATGGTGACCGTAGCGGTGAGCTTGGCGTCCTTGACGTCAGAAGCGGTGATGTTCAACACGTTCCTCCTCATACTGCCCAGCTTATCTGAGGTGCTGGTACCTTTATGCAACAAAGTGTCGCGACGGCCAGGGCCGACGCAGGTGCGATGGTGCGGGCGAAAGGACTCGAACCTTCACGGGAATCCCACCAGAACCTAAATCTGGCGCGTCTACCAATTCCGCCACGCCCGCATGAGCGCACAGACTAGGAATGATAGCAGATACGAACGGCAAGCGCACGCACACCTTTTACAGGCTCACGACCTCACCACGAGTGCAAAAGGCGGGACGAGTTGCCCCGCCCCGCCCATTGCGACTTGTTCGCTGCCCCGCTACTCCCCCAGCAGGGCCTTCTCGGGCGTGATCGGCAGCGAGCGCACCTGGTGTCCGGTGGCGTGTGCCACGGCCGAGGCAACGGCGGCGAGCGGCGTGTTGATGACGACCTCGCCGATCGACTTGGCGCCAAACGGGCCCGTCGGCTCGTAGCTCGGCTCAAAGGCCACGCGAATGCTGCCGATATCCAGGCGCGTGGGTAGCTTGTAGCTCATAAAGTTGCCGGTGCGCAGGCGACCGCGGTCGTCGTGCTCGACGATCTCGTAGAGCGCGTGGCCGATACCCTGGGCAATGCCGCCCTCGGCCTGGACGCGCGCGAGCGCCTCGTTAATAACGGTGCCGCAGTCCACAGCCGCCGCGTAGTCCACCACAGTCACCTTGCCGGTGGCCTTATCGACCTCGACCTCGGCAATGCCGGCCATAAACGGCGGAGGCGAAACGGGCAGGCAGGCAGAGGCATGCGAGGTGAGCGCGTCACCGCCCGCGATGTTCTTGACGCACAGGTTGGCAAAGTCGCGCAGCGTGAGGTAGCGGTTCTGCTCGCGCGCGGCACGCTCGTCGGACAGGCGCACGTACTGACCATCAAAGACTACATCGGCGGCGTCCACGTCCCACATCTGGGCGGCCTTGGCGCAAATCTTCTCGCGCAGCTCCGTCGCGGCGTTCTTGGCTGCCAGGCCCGTCACGTACGTGCCCGAGCTCGCGTACGAGCCGGCGTCGAACGGCGACACGTCGGTGTCCACGCCGCGCACCACGATCAGCGAGCTCTCCACGCCCAGCTCCTCGGCGGTAATCTGCGCCAGGATCGTGTCGACGCCCATGCCGTTATCGGTGGCGCCGGTGCCAATGGTAATGAAGCCGTCCTCTTCAAGGCGCATGTCGATGCCGGCGATATCCACGTTGGAGATGCCCGAGCCCTGCATGGTAAGCGCGCAGCCCAGGGCGCGCACGCGGTCGCCCAGGTCCACGGCCAGCGGCTTG
>CAJMRZ010000142.1 GCA_905215945.1 uncultured bacterium
TTGCAGGCAGCCAGTGCACCGGCGGTGACACCGCTCATGGCGGCAGCGGCGGCGACCTTCTTCATCATGACGGCGGGGCCGCAGCTGGCGACGTAGTCGTAGCCGCCCTCACCGAGCAACTCGGCGGCAGGATCGGTGCAGAAACCGTGCATGCCGAGCGAACCGTCGTCGGTGCACACATTGACCGTGGCGCCCAGCGCGCGGAACTCGTCGATGCCCACGGCCTTGGAAGCGGTGCCAAAGCCCAGGCACACGTCGACATCCACGCCCTGCTCGGCAAGCTTGCCGGCGAGGCAGAGCACGGGCGGAACGCCGATGCCGCCCGCCACGAGCAGCGCCTTCCTGGTGCCCTCGGGAACAAGCCAGCCGCGGCCGCCAGGGCCCAACAGGTTGGACTTGGAGCCGGGGGCCATCTGCGACAGACGACGGGTGTCGTCACCCACGACGGCGTACCACAGCTCGACGGTGCCGGCCTGGGCGTCGGCGCGATAGAAGCTCAGGGGCACGCGAAGCAGCGAAGACGCATCGCCGGGCACGGCAATGTTCACAAACTGACCGGGCTTGAGCGCACTTGCAAGCTTGGGGGCCGAGATGACGAGCGAGAAGATGCCGTCGGCGATCTCCTGGTTCGAGACGACCTCGAAGTCGTGCATGCGTGCAGTGGAAGGTGTGGGCATAGACGCTCCAATCCCCCATGCGGTTGCATGGTCCAAACGAACAGAAAGCGCGGCACCGCAAGGGCACCGCGCACAAAAGCGATAAGGCTATGCTAGCAGATGCAGCCGTCGGCAAGCGTCTGCTTACCGCCGACAAACACATCGGTGGCACGACCGGTAAGCGTGCGGCCGGCGAAACCGGAGTTCTCGGCGCGCGACTCGTAACCGTCCTCGCCAACCGTCCAGGTTGCGGAGGGGTCGAACACGGTCAGGTCGGCAACAGAGCCCGCCTTGACCTGAACCTGGTCGAGGCCCAGGATCTCACGCGGCTTGATGGCCATGAGCTCGACCATACGGCCCATGCTCATCTTGCCCGTGTTGACCAGCTCGGTGAGTACGAGCGACAGCGAGGTCTCGAGACCGATCATGCCAAAGGGCGCAAGCTCGAACTCGCGGGCCTTCTCCCACGGGGTGTGGGGAGCGTGATCGGTGACGATAACGTCGACGGTACCGTCGATGACGCCCTGACGAATGGCCTCGGCGTCCTCGTCGGTGCGCAGCGGCGGATTGACCTTGAGCGAGGTGTTGTAGGTCTCGTCCAAGTCGTTCTCGGTCAGGAACATGTGGTGCGGGGTGGCCTCGCAGGTCACCTGGACACCGGCGGCCTTACCGGCACGCACGAGCTCGAGACCGTGAGCGGTGGAGATGTGCTGGATGTGCAGCTTGGCACCGGTCAGCTTGGCGATCTCGATGTCGCGGGCGATCTGAAGCTCCTCGCCGGCAGCCGGCCAACCCTCGAGGGCCAGACGGGTCGAGACCTTGCCCTCGTTGATCTGGCCGTGGCCGACCAGGTCCTCGTCCTGGCAGTGGCTCATGAAGACCTTGCCGAACATCTTGCCGTAGTCCATGCAGCGACGGAGCATGCCCGCGCCCTGCACGCCGCGACCGTCATCGGTGAAGGCGACGGCGCCGTGGGCGACCATATCGCCCATCTCGGACATGGCCTCGCCCTTAAGACCGCGGGTCATGGCGCCCGACGGATAGACGCGGCAGTGACCGACCTCGGCAGCGCGGGACTTGACGAACTCCACGACGGTACCGTTATCGGTGACGGGATCGGTGTTGGGCATGGAGCACACGCCGGTAAAGCCGCCCTTTGCAGCTGCGCGGGTGCCGCTCTCGATGTCCTCTTTGACCTCGTAGCCGGGCTCGCGAAGGTGAACGTGCATATCCACCAGGCCGGGGACGAGGTACTTGCCGGAAAGGTCGCGGACCTCGGCTCCCTCGACGGCGAGATTCTCGCCGACCTCGGCGATCTTGTCGCCGTCAATCAGGACGTCAACGACACCGTCAAGCTCGACGGACGGGTCGACGACGTGGGCATTCTTAAGAAGCAAGGCCATTATCGGCACCTCCAAGCAGCAGATACAGGATAGCCATACGCACGCAGATACCGGCGTAGACCTGCTCCAGGATGACGGAGCGTTGCGGGTGGTCGGCCATATAGGAGTCGAACTCGACGCCGCGGTTGATGGGGCCCGGGTGGCAGATGATCGCATCGGGCTTCATGAGCTTCTCGCGGTCCTTGGTCAGACCGAAGAGCTTGTGGTACTCACGAATGGTCGGGAACGGGGCACCCTCGAGGCGCTCCTGCTGCACGCGCAGCATGTAGACGACGTCCAGCTCGGGCAGGACGGAATCGAGGTCGCTCGTCACGTGGTCGCAGCCCAGGACCTCGGGCGCCGGCGGCAGCAGCGTGCCGGGGGCGACGGCGTAGGTCTCGCAGCCCATGATCTTAAGGGCGGGGATCAGCGAGCCGCAGACGCGGGAGTGCGCGATATCGCCGACGACGGCGACCTTCAGACCGTGGAAGTCACCCTTGTGCTCCCAGATGGTGTACAGGTCGAGCAGGGCCTGCGTGGGATGGTTGTGTTTGCCGTCGCCGGCGCAGATGACGCTCGCGGGCGAGTTCTGCGTGACGATGTAGGGAGCACCGGCGTGCTTATCGCGCACGACGATGCAGTCGATCTTATAGGCGTTGAGGGTCTCGACGGTGTCGACGAGGCTCTCGCCCTTGACCGTAGAGGTCGAGGAGCCGCCAAAGTTAAGGCTATCGGCCGAAAGGCGCTTCTCGGCAAGCTCGAAGGAGCTGCGGGTGCGCGTCGAGGGCTCGTTGAACATGTTGACGATGGTCTTGCCCTTGAGCGTAGGGACCTTCTTGATCGCACGCTCGTTGACCTCGGAGAACGCCTTGGCGGTCTCAAGGATGAGCTTGATGTCCTCTTCGGAGTACTCGGTAATGTCGATCAGGTGCTTATGGTTGAACGCCACGGTACTACTCACCTCCCAGCGGCGCGGAGCCCACGTGGGAACCCGGCGCGACGTCGTTAATCTCGACGGCGGTGCGGCCGTCGACTTCCTTCATATATAGGTGCACGTTCTCCTCATGCGACGAGGGAACGTTCTTGCCGACAAAGTCCGGCGAGATGGGGAGCTCACGGTGGCCGCGGTCAACGAGGACTGCCAGCTCAATGCGGCTCGGACGGCCCAGGTCCATGACGGCGTCCAGAGCAGCGCGGATGGTACGACCCGTGTACAGGATGTCGTCCACCAGCACGACGCGCTTGCCGTCGACGCTAAAGGGAATGTTGGTGGCGTGGATCGCGGGAGCGAAATTGGTAGCGTAGTCATCGCGGTAGAAGCTGATGTCGAGGCTGCCAAGCGGAACGTCGACGCCCTCGATCTCCTTGATCTCCTCGGCGAGCTTCTTTGCCAGAAGGTCGCCGCGCGTGACGATGCCGACCAGAGCGAGGTCTTCACAGCCCTCGTTGCGCTCGAGAATCTCGTGCGCGATGCGGGTCATCGCTCGATTGACGGCGGTCTCGTCCATGATGACCGCCTTGGGGGAAGTCGTGCCCATCGATCTCCTTCCTCACATGTCTTGACTGCTGACACAGTCAAAAAAACAGATGCCCGACCGCTTAAAGCGGACCAGACACCCACAGGAAGGGCTGCTCTTTGGCAGCTATGTAATTCCATGTGGGCATCTCGTACCCCTTTAATGGTCAAGGAATAGTGTAGCCAACCTCGAGCTTAATTGCGAGCATAAATACAGAGCAATCCGTAAACGGAGCCCAATGCTCCATAAACCTATATATATTTGTGGGACGAGCTTGAAAACGCACGCACGGGCTGGCATAATCCCCTCTGCTGCACGCAAATCGGATCTACGTCCAGGGCCGTGGCGTGAGCACTATCGCCAAAAGAGGAATATCTCTGTGTAGATTGCGCACAGGGAGCGACTTCTGTGCTATAGTTCAGGCTTGTTTGTTAACGCGACATGTTCGTTTGTCGCCCAAGGAGGGTCAGTTATGTCCAAAGTTTGCGAAGTTTGCGGTAAGCACCCCGTTGCCGGTCGCTCCATCAGCCACTCTCACCGCGTCACCAACCGTAAGTTCCGCCCCAACATCCAGCGCGTCTACGTCGTCGTCGATGGTCACCGTCGCAAGATGAACGTTTGCTCCACCTGCCTCAAGTCCGGCAAGGTTGCGCGCTCCTAAATAAGGTCTTACCAACAAGTACCTCGGACTCTCCGGGTCAAAGACCTCGCGTTCATATAGAACTTACCAAAGGCGTCCTCCCCTACGGAGGGCGCTTTTTTGTGCTCATTGGGCGCTCATTGGGGACAGACTTAGATGAGTGCTTTCACGCATTGGGGACAGACATGACGTACACATGCGGCGCCATGATCAGGTCCTGCCCAGCCTCACGCAGCCTCCTTCCAGCCTGCAGTGGCCTTGGTCACGCTTGTAGCGCCGATACCGGTGATACGGGCAATTTGCTTGACCGTGAGATGTGCCCGCCTGAGCCTCAGCAGACACGCATCACGCTCGAGTCGCGGCAGGGCCTTGAGCAGCGCAGGATCTATGCTCGGCAGGACTTCGTGCGCAACGGAAAGGGCCTCCTCATCGGGGATCCGCCGGCGTGGAAGAACCTCTACTAACCAGATGCGCCCGGCAACTTTCTCGAGATGCTCGCAATAGCAACGGGAGCCTCCGACAATATCGAGCATAGGAGCCGCATCACAGATGTCAAAGGGATCATAGCCCAGCTGATATGCCTTGTAGCTTGACCAGCGGTATGCTTCGAGTGAGTTAATTGCACCCTTC
>CAJMRZ010000143.1 GCA_905215945.1 uncultured bacterium
CCGCTCTCGCGACGCCGTCATAATCTTCTGGTGCCCCCGGGCGGATTCGAACCGTCGACACCCGCTTTAGGAGAGCGGTGCTCTATCCCCTGAGCTACGGAGGCATGTTGTACTAGTGTAGCAGATTTACGCCGTTGTAATACAGCGTATAGCCACTCTTCGAAGTTGCGGTGGAACAGCCCTCCGGAAAGTGTGTCCCACTATCCAGGCAAATTCTGGGTCAAACTTTCCCAATGGGACCTCGCTGGAAACTGTGTCCCAGAATTTCGGCTCGAAACGGGACACAGTTTCCCAAACGACCCCGTTCCGGAAACTACATCCCGGAATCGGCGCTCGAACTGGGATGCACTTTCCCGATCGAGCCCCATGGGAAACTGCGTCCCACTTGGGAGGCGCTCTTTAATGACTAGTTGCCTTTGTGGAAGAGGTTTTTGATAACGGAGGGGATGCTCTTGGCGCCCTTGGCCGTCACATCGATAAAGTCGGGCGAACGCACGAGCTTATCCTCGTCGACGTACTTGCGGACCGCGCGAAGCGTCTCTTTGTCGTCGCGCGTCGAAAACGTAAAGTGACCGTTGTCCTTGGTGAAGATGGCAAAACGCGTGATCTTCTTGGTGCCGCGCAAAACCTCGGCGGCAATATAGTCGACCTCGTCCCACGGGATTTGAATATAATCCTCGGGATTGCGCTCGTTATAGTACTCGAACGCCTTATTGCCCACCATCACGTTACCGTGGCTGGTAAGCCCCATCAGGCAGGTTGCCGGCGTTGCCAGATCGACCGTGCTGTTCTGAGATTGCGCCATACGCGCCTCGCCCTCCAATTAAAACAATCGGACCGCATCCAGTGTACCCACCGGGTGCGGTCCGTTTCAATGGCTCAAAAGCCCTTACCTAGCAACTCTCGGTCTTAAGCCGAAGCGTGCTTACATGAAGCCGCAGAAGCGACCGATGATGCCGACGGCGAAGAGAGCCAGGATGATGACGATCGGGCTGACCTTCTTCTTGAGGAGCTTGCAGACCAGCAGGGTCAGGCACACGGCGGCAAGGCCGGGGATGAGCTGATCGAGGTTGGCCTGAAGCGTGGTGACCTTCATCTGATCAAGGGCGGTAGCACCGACGGAGTTGTACATCGTCAGCGCTTCCTTGATACCCTCGGAACCGGAGGGCAGGCTAGCCCAGTCGATAAAGGCGCCAGCAGACTGCTTGACCGTGGAGACGATCGGGGTGAAGGAAATGGACACCCAGCGCTCGACCAGGGCGCCGATGATGAACATACCCAGGATGGAAGCGCCCTCGGTGACCTTGCCCATCAGACCACCGGAGAGGTCCTTGGCGATGGAGGAGCCGACCTTGTAGCCAAACTCCTGCGTGTACCACAGGAAAGCGTAACGGATGATGTTCCACGCGAAGAAGAACAGCAACGGACCGACGATGCTGCCGGACATGGCCAGGGAAGCGCCCAGAGCGCCCAGAATCGGGCGAAGGGTGAACCAGAAGACGGGGTCACCGACGCCGGCGAGCGGGCCCATCATACCGACCTTGACGCCCTGGATGGCGACGTCATCGATCGGAGCACCGTTGGCGCGCTCCTCCTCGAGGGCGAGGGTAACGCCAATGACGGGGGCGGAAACATAGGGGTGGGTGTTATAGAACTCCAGGTGGCGCTTAAGAGCGGCAATCTGGTCATCCTTGCTGGTGTAGAGCTTCTTGATCGCAGGGATCATTGCGAAGCACCAGCCGCCGTTCTGCATACGCTCGTAGTTCCACGAGCCCTGAAGGAACTGATGACGGAAGCAAACCTTCTTGCGGTCAGCCTTGGTGAGCTGAATCTTGTTCTCTGCCATATGTATCACTCCCCTCCTACTCGTAATCGTTCAGAATGTCGCCGAGCGGGTCGCCGGAGCCACCGCCCATGCCGCCACCCTGCTTGGCCAGATCCTTAAGGCCAAGGTAGATGAGGGCAAGGGAGATGCCGATGAGACCAAGGGCGATCAGCGTGAGCTGAGGGATGGCAGCAAGGACAAAGCCGAGGACGAAGAACGGCCAGGTCTCCTTGGTGGCCATCATGTTGATGACCATGGCGTAACCGACGGAAGCGACCATGCCGCCGCCGACAGCCATGCCGCCGGACAGCCAGTCGGGCATAGCGTTAAGCGCGTTGGTAACGGCCTCGGCCGGGATGACGCACAGAAGCACTGCCGGGATGGCGATACGAAGGCCCTGCATGAGGATGGCAGCATACTGCCAGCGCTCGATGCCGGAGAAGTCGCCCTTCTCGGCGCAACCGTCCATGGCGTGAGCGATAGCGGTAGCAATGGTACGGCAGATCATGGTCAGGAACAGACCAGCGACCGACAGCGGGACGGCGACGGCGATAGCGGTGGTAACGGCCTTGGCCGAATCGGTGGCGCCACCGTTGAGGGCGAGCACCATGATGATCGAAGAAGCGACCGAGGCCAGAGCGGCGTCAGGCGCGACAGCGGCGCCAACGTTAGCCCAGCCAAGGGCCATCATCTGGAGCGAACCGCCCAGGAGGATGCCCTCCTGAAGGTGACCGGTTACGAGACCGATAAGCGTGCATGCCACGAGCGGCTGATGGAACTGGAACTCATCCAGAATGCCTTCCATACCGGCAAGCAACGCGACAATCGCAACAAGCAGAATAGTGATTGCAGACATGTATCGGACCCTCCTTTACTATGCTTGAGCGGCCAGTTCGGCCTTAGCTTTCTTCAACATGGCGTCGAGATCCTCGGAGGAATCCGAAGGAACCTTGCGGACCTCGAACTTGACGCCCTTGGCCTTGAGGGCCTCGAGAGTCTTGACGTCGTCATCGCCCATAGCGACGGCGTTGGTGACGACGACCTTGCCCTTGGAGTGAGCCATGGAACCGATGTTGACTTCCTTGATGTCGACGCCGGCCTCGATGGCCTTGAGCAGATCCTGCGGGTTCTCGAAGAGCAGCATGGCCTTGGTGTCACCAAAGCGCGTGTCCTTGACGACCTCGGCCATCTTCTTGATGGGCACGACGTTGGCATGGACTCCCGGAGGGGCAGCCTGCTCGATCATGGTCTTGCGGAGCTCGTCGTGAGCAACGCCGTCGGAAACCACGATGATGCGGTTGGGGTTGATCTGCTTGGTCCACGTGGTGGCCACCTGACCATGCAGCAGACGGGTGTCGATACGGACGTGGGCGATCTTGATGTGCCCGTCGCCGATGACCGTTCCCGGAGGGATGGCGCCTGCAGGAGCAGCGGCGGCCGCAGCCGGCTTCTTCTCCTCGGGCTCCAGAGACTCGGGCTTGACGCGCACGCCAGCCTTAGCCTCAGTCACGAGATGTTTTGCGATCGCATGTGCAGTGTTCTTTGCGTCAAAGCGCTGCGAATATGCCTCGATGAGCATAGGCAGGTTGACACCGGTGACGATAGCCCAGGAATCATGGCCCTCGATGAGCCCGCTGATCTGGTTGAACGGCGTGCCGCCCCACAGATCAACGAGGAAGAGCACCTGCTCCTGGTCCTCGAAGGAAGCGATTGCTTCCTCGACCTTGGCACGGAAATCGTCGGGGCCCATGCTCGGCTCGAGCGAGACCACGGCAACAGACGGCTGATCGCCAAAGACCATCGAGCCCGTCTGCTTGATTCCAGCTGCCAAGTCCCCGTGGCTAGCAAGAACAATACTTACCATCACATAACCTCCTTTTTGTCTACGTAATTCCTACACGACATGAAGGAAGTATACCTGTTTGGTTTGTGGAATTATAGCTAAATTCGTAAAAGGTTGCATTATTTGTTTAAACGTCTAAGTTTGTTACAAATTGATTACGTTGCCGGTTTACAGCTTATTGCCTGCTAAAACGTGATTTGCTGATTGCTTTCAAAGACATATAAAGGTGCACCGTTCGTTAAGACCGCTTTTAGGTGAATCCCAATGCGTCTGCGTGCCACCATTTTGTTTAAACAGACATGACTTGACTAACCGAAGCAAATATGTTTAGAACTCTAGCCCATGTAGACATTAGATGTTAGGCGATGTGGAGAGGGTTGGCGGCGTCGACGGCATCGGGGGCGTCGGAGAGGCCGTCAGGAGCAGCGTCTGCCGGGTCCTCGTCGGGGGTCTCGATCTGTTTGATCATTACCTCTTGGCCCTGCAGCAAATAGGTCTCGCCGCTACCGCAATGGGGACAGGTCTTGCCGTGCTCGACCGTCGCGTAGTCGCAGCCGCACGCCTCGCAATGCGTCACGGCCTCGACGGGCTCCACGATAAGCTCCGCGCCCTGCGCGATAGGCTTTTTATCTGCTACCCAGCGCCAAGCGTCGAGCAGCAAGTCGGGAACGACGCCCGAGACCTCGCCCAGCAGCAGCGTGACGCTCGAAACGCGACGCACGCCATGAGCGCGCGCCACATTCTCAACATCGCGAATGATGTGATAGACGATTCCCAATTCATGCAAGGTAGAAACCTTTCAACAACGGTTGATGCGATGCAAACTCAAAGCAAGGGGACGGCGAAATCTAGTCTGCGCCGTCCCCTTACCCGCCATGGTTACCTATTTACGACCGAACTTGATTTTGATTGCACGCTTTAAAGCATACTTGCCCAGGCTCGGGAGCTTTTGCTCGTATTTGACCATCGTGGAGCACTCGGGGCGGTCGCGATCCAGATGGATGGCGTCGAACGCGCACTTGGTGGTGCACAGGCCGCAGCCGATGCACTTGTTGGGGTCGACGATCGAGGCACCGCAACCCAGGCAGCGGGCGGTCTCGGCGCGCACCTGCTCTTCGGTAAAGGTCTCGACGTA
>CAJMRZ010000144.1 GCA_905215945.1 uncultured bacterium
GGTTACGGCTATCGAGGACGAGTTCAACCTCGAGATCGATGACGAGACCCTGCTCTCGCTCAACTCTGTCGCCGACGCCGTCGACGCGATCGAAAACGCCAGGGAGGCCTAGGTCTTGGCTTTATCCGAACGACTTACGCGCGCCCAGGAAATTCTGGGCCACGAGTTCAACAATAAGGTGCTGCTGCGCGCGGCCCTTACGCATCCCTCGGCAGTCGAGGGCCAGCCGGTTTCTGCCAGCTATGAGCGCCTTGAGTTCTTGGGCGATTCCATTTTGGGCGCTGTGGTCGCACGCTCCCTGTTTGAGTCCTATCCGGAGTTTGACGAGGGCAAGCTCACACGCCTGAAGGTGTCGCTTGTCTCGGGCGCTACGCTGTCCGAGGTTTCTCACGAGCTGGGCATCGACGACATCATCATCTTTGGTGCCTCCGAGACCGGTACCGGTGCGCGCGGCCTGCATTCGGCCCTCGAGAACGTCTACGAGTCGCTCGTGGGCGCACTGTACCTGGATGCCGGCTGGGATGCCGCAGCGGAGTTTATCCATCGTACGCTTAAGCCGCATTTGGCTTCCGAGCGTGCCGAGCATCCTGCAAACCCCAAGTCGTTTTTGCAGGAGTGCGTGCAAGCCGACGGTCACGAGCCCCCGGCGTACAAGCTCGTTGGCTCCGAGGGCCCGGCGCATGCGCCCACCTTTACCGCTGTGGTTTTGATCGATGGTATTCGCCAGGGTCGCGGCTCTGGCTCCTCAAAGAAGGAAGCCGAGGGAGCCGCCGCGCTCGAAGCGCTCGACCGCATGGGTTACACCACCAACGGCGTGATTCTGAACAAGAAGCACGTGTAAGCGAGGAACCGTGTATCTCAAGTCCCTCACGCTCAAAGGGTTCAAGTCGTTTGCCGACCGCGCCCATATGACGTTTGAGCCGGGCCTGACCGTCATCGTCGGTCCCAACGGCTCGGGAAAATCGAACATCTCCGACTCAATTCTGTGGGTCCTGGGCGAGCAGAGCGCCAAGCAGCTGCGCGGCCAGGCCATGGAGGACGTCATCTTCTCGGGCTCGTCAGCGCGCAAGCCGGTGGGTGTCGCCGAGGTCACGCTGGTGCTCGATAACTCGGACCATATGCTGCCCGTCGATTTTGACGAAGTCGCCATCACCCGTCGCATGTATCGCTCGGGCGAAAGCGAGTACCTCATCAACTCGAGTCCGTGCCGCCTGATGGACATTCAGGACATCCTGCACGATTCGGGCCTGGGCAAGGATACGCATTCCATCATCAGCCAGGGCAAGCTCGACGCCATTTTGCAGAGCCGCCCCGAGGAGCGCCGCGCCCTCATCGAGGAGGCCGCCGGCATCTCCAAGCACAAGCGCCGCAAGGAGCGTGCGCTCAAAAAGATTAAGTCGATGGACGAGCACCTGACGCGTGCCCGCGACATCAATAAGGAAATCGCCCGTCAGCTGCGACCGCTGGAGCGTCAGGTCGATCGCGCACGTAAGTACAAAGAGCTGTCCTCGCGCGCGAACGAGCTTACGCAGATGCTAGCCGTCGATGAGCTGCGTTCGCTGCAGTCGCAGTGGAACGACCTGGAGAGCCGCTCCAAGGAGGGCGCGGCCGAGCTTGAGCTTGCGCAGTACCGCATGGGCGAAAAGGAGCGTGAGCTCGAGAAGCTCCAGGTCATGCTCGAGGAAAAGGGCCTGTTTGTGGGCGATCTGGGCGAGCAACGCCGTCATATGCAAGATGTGGTCGGCCGCATTAACTCCGACATGCGCCTGCTCGAGGAAAAGGGCCACAACATGGTGTCGCGCCTGTCCGACATGCGCGGGCAGATCTCGAGCTCCGAACATCAGCGACGTCGCGTGGTCGAGGAGCTCGAGGACGCGCGTGCGCAGCTTGAGGAAGTGACCGGCGCGCACATGCAGGCCCAGGAGGACGTTGACGCCGCTGGTCCTGCCGCCGCAGAGCTCCACGAGCGGCGCGTGGCGCTCGACAATCAGATTTCGCAGCTTACGCGTGAGCATCGCGATGTTCAGCGCGTAGCCGATAACGCCGCGCTCGAGCTCGCCAAGGTGAAGGACTCGCTGAGCAATGCCGAGGTCGAGGACAACATGTATGCCTCGCGCCTGGAGCAGATCGACGAGCAGCTCGAGGAGGTCATGGCTTCGCTCGAGAGCCGTCGCGACCGCGCCGAGGAGCTTGAGGGCGCTCTTGAGGAAGCGCGCCAGGCTCAGGTCGATGCGCGTGAGGCCACCGAGGTCGCCCGTGCAGCCCTGAAGGACTTGCGTAATCGTGAGAGTGAGGCGCGCAACAAGCTGTCCGAGGTGCGCTCGGAGCTTGCCAGCCAAAAGAAACTCGATGCCCGCATGGCCGACAGCTCGCCGCTCGTGAGCCGTCTGGTGGGTGCGCTGGGCGACGATGTCTTGGGTCGTCTGGGCGACGTGCTGGAGGCCCCGCGCGAGCTTGAGGGCCTGGTTGAGCAATTGCTCGCCGGCGATATCGATGCGCTGCTGTTTGATGACGCCGCCACGCTTGAGCGTGCCGGTCGTGCGGCTCTGGACCAAAAGAAGGCCTCGGGCGAGGCACTGCTGGTGGCGCGCGGCGTGAGCGGCTCTACCGCCGCTGAGGGCGCTGCCGGTACCCGCCTGGTTGATCGTCTGTCCGTGCGCGCAGGCTACGGACCCGTCGTCGAGGCGCTGCTCGGCGGCTATTACGTAGTGGACGATCTTTCTGCCGCGCTTTCGGCGCCGGTCGTTGACGGCGTGACTTACGTGACCCCCGATGGCGCCCGCGTCGCCTGCGGCGGCCTGGTGCGCGTGGGGCTTGATGCCGGCGAGGCTTTGGGTGCCTTGGAGCGCAAGCGCCGCATCCGTGAGCTCGAGGGCCTGGAACCCGATCTGGCTGCCATCTTTGAGCATGCTTCGGACCAAGTCGTCGAGGCCAACGTTGCCGTCGAGGAGGCCCGTGCCGCCGAGGGCGATGCCGCCGGTGAGATCGCCCGTCTTGAGGGCGAGCGCCGCTCGCTGCTCTCCGAGATCGGCCGCCTGGAGCAAAGCGCCAACAATGCCGAGGTCGAGCGCGTACGCATCTCCAAGCGCCGCGAGCAGGCTGCCGAGGCCGTTCGTGCCGCGCGCCCGCGCGTTGACGAGCTCACCCGTTCGCGTGACGAGGCGCGTGCACAGGCAAGCGACCTGGGTCTCCAGATTGCCGAGGCCAACGATGAGCTCGATCGCGTTCGCCGTGACGATTCCGAGGCCGCCGGTAAGCTCGCCGATGCCAAGGTGCGCCTGGCCCAGACGAGCGAGCGCCTACGTTCGCTGAAGGGCCGCGTGCCCGACCTGGAGCATCGTCTTGAGGGCATCGACCGTCGTATCCGCGGAACACGCCAGGCCTCGCGCTCGCTCGAGCTGCTGCACCTCTCCCCTGATCCCATGCACGAACGCTATTCTGCCCTGTTGGAACGCGCGTCGGATTGGGCAGCGCGCCTGCGTGACCAGGCCTCTCTGGAGGAGGCGGACTCCGCTTCGCTCAAGAAGACCATCGAGGATGCCAAGGCAGAGGTTGCCCGCGCTAAGGAGCGAGTCGATACCGCCTCTGCCACGCAAAACGAGTTCAAGGTCGCGCGTGGCAAGCTCGAGGTGCAGGTCGAGGCTGCCATCAAGGCCATTACCGCCGATGGCACCACGGTACTCGAGGAAGCGCTCATGCTTCCGGCGCCCACGGACCGCGATGCCGCCGAGCGCGAACTCAACCAGCTTGTGCGCCAGATCAACAACCTTGGTCCCGTTAACCAAGTTGCCATGGAGGAGTACGAGCAGCTCAAGCGCCGCGCCGACTACATCGAGGAGCAGCTGGCCGATCTGGAGAGCGCGCGCAAGGCGCTCACCAAGATCACGGTGGCCATTGATCGCAAGATGCGGAAGGCCTTCCTGGTGACGTTTGAGAAGGTCGACGCGAACTTCCGCGAGATCTTCGCTATGCTCTTCCCGGGCGGCCAGGCTCATCTGGAGATGACCGATCCCGAGCATCCTGCCGAGACGGGTATCGAGGTCGTGGCGCAGCCGCGCGGCAAGCGCATCACCAAGATGATGCTCATGTCGGGCGGCGAGAAGAGCCTGACGGCGCTCGCTCTGCTCTTTGCCGTGTATCGCACGCGTACGGTGCCGTTCTATGTGCTGGACGAGGTCGAGGCGGCGCTCGACGACGCCAACCTGTCCAAGCTCATCGGCGCGCTCGATGTGTTGCGTTCCGATACGCAGCTCTTGGTCATTTCGCATCAGCGCCGTACTATGGAGGACGCTGACGTCCTCTACGGCGTCTCGATGCAAGCCGACGGCGTCAGTCGCGTCGTCTCGCAAAAACTCGATCGCGAAACCGGAAAGGTCGTGAATGCATAATGGGATTCTTTGACGCTCTCTCGCGCGGACTTGAGCGCAGCCGCGAGGCCCTCAACGAGGTCTTCTACTTTGGCGGTGAGGTCGACGAGGATTTTTGGGAGGACTTGGAGGACACCCTCGTTATGGGTGACATGGGTGCCGAGGTCGCGATCCAGGTGTCCGATGACCTGCGCGATGCCGCGGCCAAGAAGAACCTCAAGACCGCTCCGCAGCTTCGCCGCGCCCTGGCCGAGCAGCTTGAGCAGCACTTTGTGCCCATCGAGCGAGATCCGTTCTCCGATACGCCGAGCTGCGTGCTGTTTGTGGGCATTAACGGTGCCGGCAAGACCACGACGGTCGGTAAGATCGCGAGCGCCATGGCCGCTCGCGGCAAGAACGTCGTGATCGGTTCGGCCGATAC
>CAJMRZ010000145.1 GCA_905215945.1 uncultured bacterium
CGGCGACCGCCGCCCCCGCCGCTGCGCCCGCGCATCAGGGTGGCATGCCTTGGGACCGCGGCGCTGCTGTTCCGGCTGCCCAGCCTGCGCCCAAGTCCGCGGCTCCGGCTCCCGCGCCTAAACCTGTAACGCCTGCACCT
This sequence comes from uncultured bacterium, assembly GCA_905215945.1. Lineage (GTDB taxonomy): Bacteria > Actinomycetota > Coriobacteriia > Coriobacteriales > Coriobacteriaceae > Collinsella. Next base: position 141 of record CAJMRZ010000145.1, read on the forward strand.
CAACCCGTTGCGGCTCCGACCCCCACGCCTGCTGCATCGACCGTGCCGGTGTCCAAGCCCAACAACGCCGCCCAGGTTGCCGCCGCCGGTGCTGCCGAGACCCCCGCGGTCGAGGACGCCGGCGAGCTCCAGCGCAAATGGGTCGAGGTCGTCGAGCGCGTCAAGGCTCGTCAGGCCTCCTATGCAGGGCTTTTGCTCAACGCCCGCGCCACGGCCGACGACGGCTCCAAGCTCACGGTCTCGTTCCCCGCGGGCTCGACCTTTGCCATCAAGATGCTCGGTCGCGCCGACACGCAGTCGGTGGTCCTGCCGACGGTCTGCGCGGTCTTCGGTCGTCGCACCGTCGACTACGTCCTGGATGGAGGTGGCACGCCGGCTCCTCAACATGAGGAGCATTCTCCATCTGCACGGGCTGCGGTATCTGCGGACCCGCAACCCGTGTCCTCGGTGCCCCCTGCATCCTCGAGCGCCAGCGCGACGCAGCCAAAAGCGGCACCGGTAGCGGCACCGACTCCGTCGGCGCCTGAACCCGCTGCGCCCAAACCGGCTGCTCCGGTCCCCGCGCCCAAGTCATCCGATCTGGCTGAGGCCCCCTGGCTGCGCTCCGACAACCCTGCCGGCGCTCCTGCCACGGGCAAGCTCCCGACCGAGCCAGCGCCCCGTGCGCCCGAGCGCTCTGCCGCTCCCAAGGCTCAGCCGTCTGCGCAGTCCGCTCCGTGGGAATCCGAGCAGGTTCCCTACGACGATGCCATGGTCGGCGGTTTTGCTGCCGATGCCGGCGGGGACGATCTGCCCCCGTTCGACGTGCCGGGTGCGGCGTCCGCGCCCAAGCCCGCTGCAACTGCCCCCAAAGAGGAGGACGTTCCCGCAGCTCCCTGGGAGTCCAATCCCGGTGCTGGCAGCCCCTTCGGCCATCAGGGCGCAGCCCCGAGCATCCCGCAGACCGAGGACGAGGCCAAAGCCCTCATCCGCAACGTCTTTGGCCAGGCCACCATCTTCAAACCGGTGGAGTAACCGTGCGGGCGGGCATACTGCTCACGAAGAGGTCTCTTTGTCCGGGCGCATCTGTATTTCGGACATGTGTAGTGTGGTGCCGCGTATGTCGCATTTGAGCAGACAGGTGCGTGACGGTCGGCCTAGGATGCTGAGGTCGATACGATACGCCGCATAGCTGTCCGTGTACTCGACTTGCTCGGCGTTGAGGGTTGCTCCGATTGTCAAGAAAGAGCCCGGTTCGGCATCGACAATCTTGGAGTCTTTTATCTTGACCTTGAACTCTTGGTAGAGGGACGGGCTGTTGTAGTAAACGGTTCGGGTTCCGTCGGTGCACTCATCGGTCGCTTCCCATTTGACGACGGGCTGGTCCGAGCTGGCTATCAGCAGTTCTGCTCCAAAGGCTATGGCATGGGTGATGACAACCAGCAATGCCCAGCCGACAAAGAGATAGAGAACCACATATGCAACGGGGTGTTTTGAGCGGATGTTTTGGAGCGCGTCGGGGGCATTCATGGGGCACCTCCAAATTGCTATCTATGGCAATCAAATTATACCCCGCCGTCATGAGCGCCGCCTCGAGCAGTGGCTCGGCATTTAGCCATTTAGTGGTACGCATTAAATGTCGGATTCCGGCTCTACAAGATTTAGCTTTCAATATTATGCAGATGCGAATTATTCAACTTTGCATAATCTATGGGTGCGGCTTGCACTCCAGGACATGTATATCGACTGAGGTAACACGTCCGCCCCGCTCTCTCGCCGCGCGCCGTGGTACGATTTTTGAGTTTGAAAGTCCCGCCGTGCTCCGGCTGCCCTTGCAGCTTGTCGCGCGGCCGCACGTAAAGGAGCCATCATGGCCGGTATGAACATGCAGCAGATGATGAAGCAGGCTCGCAAGATGCAGGAGCAGCTTGCCGCCGCGCAGGAGAACCTCAAGTCCCAGACCGTCGACGCCTCTGCCGGCGGCGGCATGGTCAAGGTGACCGTTAACGGCGAGATGGAGCTCGTCAACCTCACCATCGATCCCGATGCCCTCGATCCCGAGGACGTCGATATGCTGCAGGATATGATCATGGCTGCCGTCAACGAGGCCGTCCGCGGCGTCAACGAGCTCGCCAACAAGCAGATGGGCGCCATCACCGGCGGCCTCAACATCCCGGGCATGCCGTTCTAAGACACGCATATATATGAGTGCGAATCACAGTCTGCAAAAACTGCTCGATGAGCTGGGTCGTCTGCCGGGCATTGGTCCCAAGTCGGCCCAGCGCATCGCCTATTACCTGCTCGAGGCCGATGCCGAGGAGGCCCGCCGCCTGGCCGAGGCCATCCTGGAGGTCAAGCAGGAGGTCCACTTTTGCAGCCGTTGCTTTAACTACGCCACGGCCGACGAGTGCTCCATCTGCCAGGACCCGATGCGCGATACCACTCGCATTTGCGTTGTGGGCGAGCCGCGCGACGTCCAGGCGATCGAGCGCACGGGCAGCTACCACGGCCTCTACCACGTATTGGGCGGTGTGATCAGCCCCATGGACAAGATTGGTCCCGAGCAGTTGCACATTCGCGAGCTGCTGGCGCGCCTGGGCCACGAGGATATCCATGAGGTCATCATCGCCACCAACCCCAACATCGAGGGCGAGACCACGGCGAGCTACCTGGCCCGCACTATCAAGCCGCTGGGCGTCGAGGTATCGCGTCTGGCAAGCGGCCTTCCCGTGGGCGGCGACCTGGAGTATGCCGACGAGCTTACGCTTGGGCGCGCCATCGAGGCCCGTCGCGCGATTTAGGTGGCGAGCCTGCTCCTGCCGTATGTTTTCCTCGCGACGCACGGGGTAGTCATAATTTCCCCGTGCGACTGTGAGTTTGTTGTGCAACAAAGATGCTTCGTATCCGCTTATCGCATGGATGCTTCCGCTCGCATCCTTAATTTGCCCATTCGTTGCGCAACCTTTTGGGTTCGCTGATACACTCAAATATGGATTTGAATGAATGCGCCGCTCCCAAGCGGCGTGTTTTTGTTGGAGGAGAACGCATGCGGCCCGGTGGCACTCAGACAAAGCGCGGCGCCGCGGTGCGCATGCGACGCCGACTGGGCTTGGCGCCGCGGGCGTACGCACTGCTATCGTGCTCGCTGGTGCTGGTCATAGCTGGCGTTTCTGCCTATGGCATGACCGTGCCGTCCATGATGCAGGCGCATGCCGCACGCGAACCGCGCGTGGGGCATGAGGTCAAAAGTGATTTGGGCACCACGACTGGATATGCTTGGGCAAGTGTGGTCGCGCATGTTGTGTTTGGCACCGACGATGCGGACGGCGCCGAGGCCCCGGACAACGAAGTCACGCTTGCCAATGGCAAAACCATCATGCTCACCAACACCAAGATCATCGATCGGTTGTCCAACAATAGCGTGGCGGCAACGGTGAATAAGGTCGAGCAGCAAAAGGAGCAGGACGCCCAGCAGTCCGGAAAGCCCGGTAGCTCGGATAATTCTGGCTCCGGCTCGGATTCATCGAGTTCGGGCGGCGGCTCTGGGGCGGGTTCCTCTACCGGAGGGTCTGGAAACGGCGGCTCGATGGGCGGCAACACTGACAACGATGCAAACTCCGGTGGCCTTTCCGCTGCTGAGGAAGAGAGCATTCACAGTTGGCTTGTGACCAAGTACAACATGCTCGACGGCTATGTTTCTCGTGCCAATGACGTGGTCTCGACCTATAACTCTACGGGAGATCCCAGACCGTGCGACAGCCTGGTCGGGGAGATGTTTGTCATTCGAGCCGAGTTCGGTCGTCAGACATTCTCGCCCCGGTCAAAGTGGTATCAGCAGTATGCCAATCTGTGGGGCTGTTACACCAACCTATGTCAATGGGTCGGCCATTACGGCGATGATGACGTCGCGCTCGGCAACTTCAACAATAACGTGGCGGCGCTTGCCCTATGATGACCGATCTTGCATCCACCACACCACAATCGCTCGGTCGCGATCCCATGGTCGGCCTGCGCCTGGCGCGTGTCGACGGGTTTGAGCCGGCCATTGCGCTCGGTCAGGACGAACTGCCTGCCTATCTGCGTCGTTTTACGATGCTGTTTGCCGACGATGCCACCATGCGCCGTGGCGGTATCGGCCGCGTGACGCGTGCCGTCAACGCCCAAGGCGAGGCCGTGGCACTCAAACAGCTCATCTTGCCGACGCGCGATGAGTTTGACGACGATGCCGCTCACGAGGCGCTGGTCGCCAAGTTCAAGGCGGCGTTTCGCGAGGAATACGAATGCCATCGCGCCCTTTCGGGCCTTAAGGGCTTTCCCCGCCTCTATGGCTGGGGCGAGGTCGACGGTGTGCCTGCAATTGTCATGGAATGGGTCGAGGGCGAGACGCTCGCCCGCCTGCGCTCGCGCTTTGCCGTAGATGATGCCGGGCGTCTGTCGCCGCTCGTGGCGGCGCGCCTGGGTCGCGACCTGTTCGATCTGCTCTGCCGTATGAGCCTGGTGGGCGAGGGCTTTGTCCATCGCGATATCTCGCCCGCTAATATTATGGTGCGTACGGCGCGTCTACCGCTTGACCGGCAGCTTGCCGAGGGCACCTTTGACCTGTGCCTGATCGACTTTGGCTCGTCGCTGGCGCTCGAGCCTGCGTCGGCCGT
>CAJMRZ010000146.1 GCA_905215945.1 uncultured bacterium
TGAATATCGAGGCCGGGGAGACGGCGCCCACAATGGTGAACGCTACCCCGATCCGCACGCGCCGCCTGTTCTCACAGGCAAGTGCGGGCGCCAAGAAGTTCCTGGACCATACGCTGGTAAACACCGCCGGCCCAACCGATTCCGAAGGCTCAAAGGACCCCGAGACTCCTGAGACCCCGACGAACCCGGACAAGCCCAAGTCCGACAACGGAGCTAAGACCGACACCAAGGTCAAGACTACGACCACAGCGAAGAACCTCGCAAACACCGGCGACCAAACATTCGCCCTAGTCGCCACCGCAGCAGCAGCGGGAGCAACGCTCGTAGTGATAGCCCTCATCATGCTGATCAAGCGCCGCAAGACCCACTAGTAGCCAGTCGAACATATCGACAACCCAAAAACCCGGGTAGCCAAAAAACAGGCCACCCGGGTTTTCTGTTGAGTGGAGACTCCGCAAGCGGAAACTGCATCCCACAATTAGCGCCCGGAACGGGACACATTTTCCGTCAAGCCCTCATCCGGAAAATCCATCCCAGTTTGAGCGCCCAGACCGGGACGCACTTTCCCAAAGGGTCCTCAACGGGAAACTGCGTCCCATAATTAGACCGAGAAATGGGATGAACTTTCCCAATCGGGTCCCAAGCGGAAACTGCATCCCATTCCAGACAAGAATTTCGGGACACACTTTCCGCAAACAAAGAAGGCCACATAACGTGGCCTTCAACTTATATATGTTCGGCGATACACCCAAGACAAGCCACGCTCCAACAACAGGGCGTCTGTCCGGGCGGAGGCATATAAGGTTCATCGCGAGTTCCGCACGCAAAGGAGGCCACTTAATGTGGCCTCCGTCTTGCGCAGGACTGCCCGAGCAGGCGATGTTGCCCCATACGCCCGCCCAGGTCCGCCATGATCACGACAGCTTGACGATCGGTGCAAAACCTTTCATAAGCTTTTTGGTCTGGCCGGTCTTTTCGAATTGAACCTCGATCATGTCTCCGGCGACCGAGATCACGGTGCCCGTGCCAAAGGTCTTGTGGCTCACGGTATCGCCCGCGGCAAAGTCCTGCGATGCGCTGGCGCGATCGACCTTGCGCTCCACCGTCGGGGACACCTTGGACGAGGGCTTTTTGGCTCGCGGCGCCCCCGAGCCAAAGGTCGAGGCAACACGGCCGGCATCGGGCGAAACCCCACGATGGCGCTCGGTCCCGTAGCTGCTGCCGCCAAAGAAGTCGTCAAAGCTCGATCCGCCGCGCGAACCGGAACCGCCGGTCGAGCGCGTATGCGAGCCAAACACCTTGCCGCCATACATGTCCGAGCCCATACCCGAGCCAAACGTGCCGTGACGGTCGCCGCGCTTCTCCCAGCCCGTGCCCTCAAAACCGGCAGAACCGATACCGCTAAACTCGATGTCCTCAAACAGAATCTCGTTGAGGAAGCGCGAGCGCGGGTTGGCAGAGGTCGAACCGTAGGTGCGACGTGTGGCCGCATAGGTCAAGAACAGTCGCTTACGGGCACGCGTGATGGCAACGTAGGCCAGGCGACGCTCCTCCTCGAGCTTGCCCGGATCATCGCTGCCGCCAAAGTCATGCACGTGCGGGAAGATACCCTCCTCCATGCCGGCCACGAACACCGCGGGGAACTCCAGGCCCTTGGCGGAGTGGATGGTCATCATGGTGATGGCATGCGTCTCGCCGGCCAGGGAATCCAAGTCGGAGCGCAGGGCCAGCCACTCCATGAGCGCCGGCAGCGCCTTACAGGTGAGCGGACCGTAGGTGCGCTCGATCTCGTCGGCATGCACGGCACCCGCCGGCATCTCCGTCGGCGCGGCATACGCGTTGCCCGCGATGGCGGCGGCCAGGGCATCCTGCGGAGACAGCGCCGGAGCGGCCAAGCTATCGAGCGGATTGGAGCCCGCGGCGTCACGCGCGCCAACGAGCGCCTCAAACGAGGATACCGGGGCAGATGGCCCCGGTTCGGGCGCAGGCGCGCTCACCACGACAGGCTCGGGCTCGGCGCTAGCAGGCACATCGGCAACACCGGCAGCGCGCAGCTCTTCCAAGCTCTCGAGCGTACCTTCGATATCCTCGTGCGTCTCCTCAAATTCGGCGGCGACGCCCAGGAATTCCTGGATGTTCTCGGCGCGGCTCTCGGACTCCATGGTGCCCTCGGCGCGGAATGCCTGCAGCAGGCCCGTCTTGTCGACAATCATCTCGACGACGTCCTTGAGCTCGCCATCCATGCGACGGCCCTCGCGCACCAGCGACACAAAGCTCGACAGGCCATTGCGCACCTTGGCGCTAAACATGCCGGTTTCGGCGCACGCGATCTCACAAGCCTGGAAGAACGAGCAACGGTTGTCGCGCGCCAGCTGTTCGATCTTTTGGATCGAGGTGGAACCGATGCCGCGGCGCGGTGTGTTGATGACGCGCTTGACGCTCATCTCGTCGGCCGGGTTCACGATCATCTTAAGGTAGGCCATGACGTCGCGGATCTCGGCACGGTCGAAGAATCGCGTGCCGCCCACAATCTTGTAGGGCACGCCCGCGCGCAGGAACATATCTTCGAGGATACGCGACTGAGCGTTGGTGCGGTAGAACACGGCGATGTCGTCGTAACTCGTGCCCTTGGCGTGCAGCTTCTCGATCTCGCCGGCAATCCAGCGGCCCTCGTCGCGCTCATCGCTCGCCTGGAAGGCCTGGATCTTCTCGCCATCGCCCTCGGCCGTAAACAGGCGCTTGTCCTTGCGCTGCGAGTTGTGGCGCACCACGGCGTTGGCGGCGCTCAGGATGTGACCCGTGGAACGATAGTTCTGCTCCAGCTTGACGGTCTTGCAGTTTTTAAAGTCCTTCTCAAAGTCCAGGATGTTGGTGATGTCGGCGCCGCGCCAGCTGTAAATGGACTGGTCATCGTCGCCCACGACCATGAGGTTTTGGTACTTGGCGGCCAGCAGGTTGGCGATCTCGTACTGGACGTGGTTGGTGTCCTGATACTCGTCGACGCTAATGTAGCGGAAACGCTCTTGGTACTTGTCGAGCACCTCGGGGCGGGTGCGCAGCAGCTCGAGCGTGCGCACGAGCAGGTCGTCGAAGTCCATCGCGTTAGCGGCGCGCAGGCGGCGTTCCAGCTCCAGGTAAACCTGCGCGGCCTTTTTGTCGTTGGGGCTGTCGGCGGATTTGAGCATGTCCTCGGGGCCGATCATGGCGTTTTTGGCCGAGCTGATCTTGCTGCGGATCATATTGATGGGGAATTGCTTTTGCTCGATACCGAGTGCCTGCATAATATCGCGCACCATGCGCTTGGAATCGTCGTCATCGTAGATGGTGAACTGACCGGTGTAGCCCAGCAGGTCAGCGTCCTCGCGCAGCATGCGCACGCACATAGCATGAAAGGTGCACACCCACATGCCGCGGGTACCGCTGGGGATGAGTGCCGCCAGACGCTCGCGCATCTCGGCCGCGGCCTTGTTGGTAAACGTGATGGCAAGGATCTGCCAGGGCTTAACGCCCAGGTCGCCGAGCATATGTGCGATACGGAAGGTCAAGACGCGGGTCTTGCCCGAGCCGGCGCCGGCGAGCACCAGCAACGGGCCCTCGGTGGTCAGGACGGCCTCGCGCTGGGCGGGATTCAGGCTGTCGATGTCGACGAGCGGCTTGGCGGGCTTGGGCGACGGCACGGGAGCGTCGTAGATGTCGAGCGGAACGAGCTCGGGCTCCGGCGCAGCAGGGGCGGTGTATGCATCGAGCGGCACGGGTTCCGGCGCGGGCGGCACAGGTACCGCGACATTCTTTTCCCAGGGCAAGGGCTGGGTCATGGGCGACTCCTCATCTGACGGACGGCGCGCCTGCGGGCAGCGCCATAGTTTGAGCCGTACCAGTATACCGAGCCGCGCGGACACCGACGCAAATCACACCACGACTCCGTGCGTCACCGTCAGGCTCGCCCCAGCGGATTTGGTGCAATGGGGTCAGGTTAGTCTGCACCATGTTGCTGCAAAGCAACCTGTCCCCATTGCACCAATCAGGGAGCCACCGATGTCATGGCAACGGCAGCGAGCGGCGGCCAGAACGAACAAATTGGCATGAAAAGAGGGCGGCATAGACCTTTTGGTCATGCCACCCTCTTTGAATGACAAATTGTCGTTCTGGCCGCCGCGCAGCGTCAACCAAGCTACAGGCCGAGCATAGGCTCCAAGACGAAGAAGTACGCAAGCACCACGATGCCCAGAATGATGCGGTAGACGCCGAAGCACTTGAAGTCGTGACGGCGGACGAAGCCCATGAGCCACTTGATGGCGATGAGCGAAACCACAAAGGCCACAACGCAGCCCACGCCCAGGATAGCGACCTCGTTGGCACCGAACGTGCCGCCCTTGATGAAGTACTTGACCAGCTTGAGCGCACTCGCGCCAAACATGACCGGGATGGCCAGGAAGAACGTAAACTTGGACGCCACCGAACGCGTGCAGCCCAAAAGCAGGCCGCCGATGATGGTGGAACCGGAGCGAGACGTTCCAGGCACCAGCGAAAGCACCTGGAAGCAGCCGATACCCAGCGCAGTCTTCCAGCTCAGGTCCTCGAGCGTGGTGATGGAACCAAAGTCCAGATCCTCGTCATCGCCCTCATCCTCAGCGGTAGCCGCGGCGGGCGCCGCAAAGTGCGCACCGGCGGGACGTCCCCCCGACACCACAGCACGCGAACCAAACGAACCGGCAACGGCCATTTCCTCGCGCTTGCTCGCGCGCCAGTTCTCGATCACGATAAACA
>CAJMRZ010000147.1 GCA_905215945.1 uncultured bacterium
TTTCGTAGATTCCGCACGAGCCGGAAAGCACTTAATGTGCTTTCCGAGCGAGCCCAGGACCTGACCGAGCGAAAAACTTACCCGCCTCGCCCGGCCAGGTCCGACGAGCCACGTTAACGAGCCGCCAAGATGGCGTCGATGAGCGTCAGTACGCCCCCGTCGTTGTTGCTCGGAATGCGCCACTTGGCGTGCGCGTTCATGTGCTCCTCGGCATTGTCCACGATAAAGCTGTGACCGACGCGCTCCAGCATGGGGATGTCGTTGTACGTATCGCCCACGGCGGCGGCGTCGGCGATATCGATGCCCAGGTGTTCGCACAGGTGCGCGACGCCGGCGCCCTTGTCGACGCCCAGGTTCATAAAGTCGATCCACTCGCGCCCGGCGTTGGTGACGTAGAGCTTGTCCGAGAACTCGGGGCTGTAGTCCTCGCGAAACGCTGGCTCGGCATCGTAGGCGGGGAAGAAGATCGAAATCTTGTTGGACTCGATATCAAGGTCCTCAAAGCTGTCGACGTAGTTGATTGTGTTGTAGTAGACGCTGATCTCGTCGTGGTATTGATGGTCGCGGGCAAGTACGTAGAACTCGTCGAAGCAGCACAGGACGGGAACGGCGCGCGGATCCTCCGAGGCGCGGCTCAAGACCTGCTGGTACAGCTCCACGTCGATAATGCTCTTATAGATATAGCTGCTGCGATAGATCACGCACGCTCCGTTGTCGGGACAAAAAGCAAGGCGGTTTTTGATGCCCTCGAACATCTCCTCGAGCTTGGGGGCGGGACGTCCGCTTGCAGGGCAGAATACGATGCCGGCGTCGGCGAGCTTGTCCAGGCGCTCATCAAGACCCTGCGGCAACACGCGCTTGTCGGTCAGCAGCGTCTTGTCCATATCGACGGCGAGAATCTTAATGTTGCCGATGTTGGCGTCCGATTCGTAAGTTTGCATAAAAGCGAGCCTTTCGTTTCGAGATTGTTTCAGACGTTATAACCATCAACTCGTAGTCGAGCGTATTTTCGCAGGAACGGAGCGTATTTGCACCACGCTTCACAAAGTAATGAAAAAACTTTTCAGTAATTTGAATTTGTCGCTTGCGCAGCGTGTACTTTATCGTAATATAGCGAACATCGAAAACGGAGACGGCAAAAGAGCCGCTTACCGAGTAAAAGGTACCGTTTGCGATATTTGAATTGCGCCCGGCGATACGTGAAAGGAGAGGCAGATGCAGTTCGTAAAGATCATCACCACTGCAGACAATGCCATCCGACGCCAGCGCGCAATTTCCCGACGACGATAACAATCGTCTCTGTCCGCATGGGGCGAATTGCCTCAACAGAGTCATTTTGAGGTCGTTGGGTTTAAGCACGACATAGCCGCATGTTTCTAGGGCATGCCTGTGATGCATTCTGCTGAATAACCTGATATTGCACGGTTTTTGACCTCAAGGTGACTTGCAACTGACCGATGTTCTAACTAGCTACCAAGGGCGAAAGGAAACAGCCATGAGCAAGGAAAAAGTCGTTCTCGCATATTCCGGTGGTCTTGATACATCCGTATGTGTCAAGTGGCTCCAGGACGAGAAGAATCTCGATGTCGTTTGTGTCTGCGGCAATGTGGGCCAGGAAGAGACCGGACTGGATGCCAAGAAGCAGAAGGCGCTCGACCTGGGCGTTCTCGATTGCCAGGTGCTCGACCTGCGCGACGAGTTCTCCGATGAGTTCCTGACTAAGGCCATCGCAGCAAACTCCATGTACGAGAACAAGTATCCGCTGCTCTCCGCCCTGTCTCGCCCGCTGCTTGCCAAGAAGCTTGTTGAGGTCGCCCACGAGTTTGGCGCGACCTACGTCGCCCACGGCTGTACCGGCAAGGGTAACGACCAGGTCCGTTTTGAGGCCGCCGTCAAGGCCCTCGACCCCGAGCTCAAGGTTATCGCCCCGGTTCGCGAGTGGGATCTGAAGTGCCGTCCCGACGAGGTCGCCTATGCCCACGCCCACAACGTGCCGGTTCCCGAGGGTGCCAACGATAACCCCTACTCCATCGACGACAACCTGTGGGGTCGTGCCATTGAGTGCGGTCACCTGGAGGATCCCTGGAACGAGCCGCTCGACGACGCCTGGGTTATGACCAAGAATCCCGAGGACACGCCGGACACCCCGACCTATACCGAGATCGAGTTTGAGGCCGGCAAGCCTGTCGCCGTCGACGGCAAGAAGATGAAGCTCTCCGAGATCGTCATCGCCCTCAACAAGATTTCGGGCGACAACGGCTTTGGCCGTCTTGACCTGGTCGAGGATCGTCTGGTGGGCCTCAAGAGCCGCGAGTGCTATGAGGTTCCCGGCGCCCTGACGCTCATCACCGCCCACAAGGCGCTCGAGGACATCTGCGTCGAGGGCGACCTGCTCAAGACCAAGATCAAGCTCGAGCAGGATTGGGCCACCGCCGTGTACAACGGCCAGTGGTACAGCCCGCTCAAGAACGCGCTCGACGCCTTTATGGCCGATACCCAGAAGTTCGTGACCGGCACTGTCCGTCTGAAGTTCTTTAAGGGCAACTGCCATGTCGTCGGCCGCAAGAGTCCCTTCAGCCTCTACGACTACGGCCTGGCTACCTACGACCGCGACACCACGTTTGACGAGAAGGCCAGCGCCGGCTTTATCGAGATCGATACGCTGTCGCTCAAGACGTGGGCAAAGGTCCAGGGCCCCAGCTCTGCTGCTGCCCAGGCCTAGCGCCTCCTTCCCTTGGTATCCGCGCGGCCCATCCGCGTGATACATAACGGGCGCACGGGGTCCCTACCTTTCGTTATGCTTGCTGACACTTCTTAACATCGGTGGCCCCTACGTTCCGCCCGCATATATGATGCCGCGTCTGCGGCTGAGTCCGAGCCCCGCCGGGGTTGTCCGGCGGGGCTCCTTCTATCAATTTGGCGGCTCTGTGCCTATATATATGAGGAGTATCCATTATGTTCAATGCTATCGCGCATGCTTTGCTTGCCCTCGCGCCCGAGTTCGATGCTGTAAGGGTCGAGGACGTTCCTATGAGCCTGAAGGCCTGGATCGATGGTTCGCAGGGCAACATCCGGAGGGAGACGTTGGGCGCCAAGTGCATGGTGCGTCACTTCTTTGCAAATTAGCCACATGGCCCCGCGCGCGGCAGGGAGTGTGTAAAACTAGCGGTTGATAAATCGCTTTAGCGACAGGGCACATTGCTTTGGACGCTTGTTTTGGTATTTGGAGAAAGGAGACGGTTCCATGGCTCTTTGGGGCGGTCGTTTTGAGGCGGGCGTGGCCGAGGTCACGCAGGAGTTTGGCGCGTCGCTGCCGGTTGACAAACATCTCTATAAGCAGGATATCGCCGGCTCTAAGGCGCATGCCAAAATGCTGGCGGCCCAGGGCATCATCAGTGCCGAGGACGAGCAGGCGATTGCCAAGGGCCTGACCGGAATCGAACAGGATATCGATGCCGGCAACTTTACCTTCGACATCAACGATGAGGACATTCATATGTCCATCGAGAGCGAGTTGACGCGCCGCATCGGCGAGGCCGGTAAGCGCTTGCATACCGGCCGTTCGCGCAACGACCAGGTGGCGACCGATACGCGCCTGGGCGTCAAGGCGCTGGCCAAGGAGCTCATGGAGGCCAATCTTGAGCTGCGCCATGTGCTGGTGGATGCGGCCAAGAAGTACGACAAGGTGATTCTGCCGGGCTACACGCACATGCAACATGCTCAGCCCGTGCTGCTGTCGCATCATCTGCTGGCGTATTCCTGGATGTTCGCGCGCGACTTTACGCGCCTGAAGGCCGCCTTTGATGCCGCCGACAACTGCCCGCTGGGTGCTGCCGCGCTTGCCGGTACGAGCTATCCGCTCGATCGCCAGATGACGGCTGCCGAACTTGGTTTTGCGGGCGTGATTCCCAACTCGCTCGATGCGGTTTCCGACCGTGATTTCCTGCTCGATCTGCATTACGCCGGATCCGTCATGGCGATGCACCTGTCGCGTCTTTCCGAGGAGATCGTGCTGTGGTCGAGCTCCGAATTTGGCTTTATCACGCTTTCAGACTCCTACTCCACCGGCTCGTCTATCATGCCGCAGAAGAAGAATCCCGACTTTGCCGAGCTTGTCCGCGGCAAGAGCGGCCGTGTGTATGGCAACCTGGTGCAGCTGCTCGTGACCATGAAAGGCCTGCCGCTTGCTTATAACAAGGATTTGCAGGAGGACAAGGAGGGCGCGCTCGATACCGCTCATACGCTCATGCAGTGCCTGTCGGTTATGGCTGGTATGATTTCGACTTGGACCGTCAACGAGGATGCCATGGCGCGCGAGTGCGGCGTGGGTCACCTTGCCGCCACCGATGTTGCCGATTACCTGGCCAAGCGTGGTCTGCCGTTCCGCGAGGCACATGCCGTGGTGGGGCATCTGGTTCTGATGTGTGAGAAGCGCGGCTGCAATCTTGAGGACCTGCCGTTTGAAGTGTTCCAGGAGGCAAGCCCGCTCTTTGAGCGCGACATTACCGAGGCGCTCGACATCCCGTCGATTGTCGCCGCGCGCACGACCGAGGGCGGCACCGCCCCTGCCGCCGTTGCCGTGCAGCTGCAGCGTGCCAAGGCGCAGCTCGTGGCCGACGAGGGCGTGTTTGGATCGCTGACTAAGGTCGTCGAGATGGGCCACGGGGCAAAGTAGAGGTTTGGCTGAAGCCGTATTGTCCATTTATTGAGGAATCGTTTTTTGCTTTACGGGCGTCTGC
>CAJMRZ010000148.1 GCA_905215945.1 uncultured bacterium
GGGCTTACCTCCCAAATCTTCCCGCAGGACGGAAGGACCCCGCCGCGCGAAGCGCACGGCGGGATCCTGACATGTCCGAGGACGATTTGGGAGGTAAGCCCTGGGGTCTCCGATGAGAGCAGTTTCGGCCGAGGCTATTCGTCGCCGAAGCTGATGCCGAGCGCCTTGGCTTCGCGCACGAGGTCGCTCTTCGGGTCGACGTACTTGAGTTTGCCGGCGACCTCTTCGAGCGGAATGCGCGTCATCTTACGGTCTACCTGGGCGATCATATAGCCATACTCGCCTGCAAGGCACCCGAGTGCCGCCTCGACGCCGCACTGGGTCGCAAAGATGCGGTCCTGGGCGTCGGGCTGGCCGCCGCGCTGCGTGTGGCCGGGGATGGCGACGCGGGTCTCGCGACCGGTCTTGGCCTCGATCTCCTTGGCGATGTCGTAGACAATCGACGGACTCGTGCGCTCGGCGAGCTTTTTCTTGTACTCCTTCTTGGACAGCGCCGCGTCCTCCTTGGAGATAGCGCCCTCGGCGACGGCCACGATGGTAAAGCGGCTGCCGGTTTCCATGCGATGTTCAATGGTCTTGATGACGTTATCCATGTCGTAGGGAATCTCGGGAATCAAGATGACATCCGCGCCGCCCGCGACGCCGGCGTACAGCGGGATCCAGCCAACCTTGTGGCCCATAATCTCGATGACAAACACGCGGCCGTGGCTCGAGGCGGTAGTGTGGATGTCGTCGATGCACTTGGTGGCGACGTCGATGGCGCTCGTAAAGCCAAACGTCAGCTCGGTGCCCCAGGTGTCGTTATCGATGGTCTTGGGCAGGGCGATAACGTTGAGGCCCTCTTCGCGCAGACGGTTGGCGGTCTTGGTGGAGCCGTTGCCGCCCAGCATAAACAGACAGTCGAGCTGCAGCTTATGATAGGTGTGGACCATCGCCGGCACCTTCTCGACGCCATCGGCCTCGGGGGTATCCAGACGCTTGAACGGTGTGCGGCTCGTGCCCAGGATGGTGCCGCCGCGGGTGAGGATGCCGCTAAAATCGGCGGGCGTCATGACGCGGAACCTGCTGTAGATAAGGCCCTGGTAGCCGTCCTCAAAACCATAGATCTCGATAGGCTCTTCGCTATTGGTCATAAGCGTTTTGACAATGCCGCGCATGGTGGCGTTGAGCGCCTGGCAGTCGCCGCCACTAGTAAGAAGACCGATTCTAAGCATGGTGAATCCTTCCGGGCAAGTTATAACATGCGCATAAGTTTACCCCCGCACTCTGTTGATACGGGGGTAAAACGTGTTAGCTCAAATGTATGGAAATGTAAGCAACGTCAGGCCAGCGTAAGGTCGACGGGCCTGGCTCCTTACAGTGCGAAGGCGTCGACGTTGCCCCAGTGGCGGCGCAGCGTGATGGCGGCAGCGGGCTCGGTATTGTCAAAGACGACCGACCATTGCGTATTGCTGGTGATGTCTTCCGGATTGGGCTCTTGCGCCGCAGCGCGAAGGGCCTTCCAAGCGACTGCCTCGTCCTGGGCACCGACATGGGCGTCAAGGACATCGGCGATTGCGACGGCGCGCTCTTTACCATGGCCCAGCTCACCATTCTTTTGGTTGGGCAGCACTTCGTCACCATAGCAGGCGTAGAAGTTCGTAACCTGGCGTACAGGAGTCGCTTTGAAAGCGCGGTCCGGATCGCGCGGATCCCACTCTACTACGCGCGCGTCACCGGCGGCGTCGTTGATAAAGAAGTGGTAATCGCGTCCTGCCATGGCGTGCATGTCGTAGGCGGAAAGCAGGTCGACAGCTTCTTGCGTGGTGGCGGCACGGTCGAGCACCAGGCGGATGGCGAGCGAGGTATTGATGACGGGGCGCTGCGTGTCCTGGTCACAGGGCTTGGAGTCCAGGGTGAGTACGGCAATGGACACGCCGCATTCGTTAACACCGTCGAGCTGGGCAAACGGGCCCATCAACGCCGCGGCGCGTCCGGTGACGGAGTCAAGCGGAGTGTTGGCGCCCAGGTTATTGAGGGCGGCAAACCCGATGGAAGCATAGCCGCCGCGTGGGTGATTGCGCACCAGCAGCGCCGAGGTGTCGTCCTTAAAGTCGTAATTGCGACCGGTGCGCACGCGGCCTTCGGCATCTACGGCGACAAAAGCGCTGCAGGCAAACTGGGGCGCCTGGACATGTACCGGCACACCGGGCAGCACCTGCGCCACCACGGCATCGATGTAGGCCTGGTCGTCGCGCACGCCAGCGGCGATGATGCGATCAAGATCGTAGTCGTAGGCGATGTCGATTGCGTACAGGTCATAGCCATCCGCGTAGCCGGTCAAGCGTTTGAGCGACGCGGCGGACTTGATTTGCTTGTGATAAACGATACCGGTGGCAGCGGCAAGGCCGACGGCGACTCCCGCGACACCGCAGGCGATGGCAATGTTACGTGGCTTCATGACGGCTCCTCTCGTCCTGTTAGCGCAATTGTCGCAAAAGGGGCGCGGGCATGATGGCTCAAGTTGGTGAGCGGCGCGGAATTAAGCACGGAATGAAGAGTGCGGCGCTGGCGCGGCGGGGTATGCTGGAGGGGACCATCAACCCAGCGAAAGGGGAGAGCATGACGGATCAGGAAACGCCCGAGCGCGCGCATGTGACGGCCGACGATATCGAGGCCGCCAACGACCTTATCGACTTTATCGAGGCATGCCCCAGCATGTTCCATACGGCGGCGACCATTATGGCCGAGCTCGACGAGGCGGGCTTTACCTACCTGCCCGAGAACGCGGCGTGGGACATCGAGCCGGGCGGGCGTTATTACACGCAGCGCAACACCTCGAGCGTTATCGCCTTTAAGGTGGGCGAGGACCTGGCTGCTACGTGGGGCGAGGACGGCGTTGCCGGTGACTATCATTTTCAGCTCACGGCGTCGCACAGCGATTCGCCGACGTTTAAGGTCAAGGCCGTGCCTGAGCTTGACGGCGCGGGCGAGACGCTGCGCCTGAACACCGAGGCATACGGCGGCATGATCGACTACACCTGGTTCGATCGCCCGCTGGCGCTCGCGGGCCGCGTGTTGGTGCGCGAAGGCGACCGTATTGAGAGCCGCCTGCTTGCCACCGAGCGCGAGGTCGCTATCATTCCGAGCCTTGCCATCCATATGAACCGCGGCGTTAACGAGGGCTTTGCGCCCAACCGAGCTGTTGACCTGTGCCCGCTCATCAGCGCCGGCGAGCTTAAGCAGGGTGACTTCGATGCCCTGATCGCCGACGAGCTGGACGTTGAGCCCGAGCAGATTCTGGGCCGCGATCTGTTCCTGGTCAATCGTCAGGATGCGCGCATTTGGGGCTGGGCCGACGAGTTTATCTCGACGCCCAAGCTCGACGACCTGGCCTGTGTCTATACCTCGCTACAGGCATTTTTGGGCGCCGAAAACGCGCACGACGTCTCGGTCTTCTGCTGCTTCGATAACGAGGAGGTTGGCTCCGAGACCAAGCAGGGAGCCATGTCGACGTTCTTGGCCGATGCGCTGCGCCGCATTAACGGATCGCTGGGCTTCGATGACGAGTCGTACCATCGCGCACTTGCCGCCTCGATGCTCGTGAGCTGCGATAATGCGCATGCCGTGCATCCCAACCACGCCGAGAAGTGCGATGCCCGCAACCAGGTCGTGCTCAACGGCGGCATCGTTATCAAGGAAGCCGCCAACCAGCATTACTGCACCGATGCCTTTAGCCGCGCGGTGTTCCAGGCCATCTGTGATGACGCCGATGTGCCCACGCAGGCCTTCGCCAATAAGAGCGATATGGCCGGCGGCTCCACGCTCGGCAACCTGTCGAACATGCAGGCGAGCATGCACGCCGTGGACGTGGGCCTGCCGCAGCTGGCCATGCACTCACCCTATGAGACTGCCGGCGTGAAAGACACTTGGTATCTGGTTCAAGCCGCGGAAAAGTTCTACTGTTAAAGAGAGCTTTTGTACTTCAATATATAACATAGCAAATAAAACCACTAAAACGCCCGGCAGGTGAAAACCTACCGGGCATCTCTTATTTTTTCCTCCATTTCAGTAAGAATGCCGAATTTATAATAACAAGGACCGAACCTGCGTTATGTACCAAGGCCCCCACGACGGGATTCAGAATTCCCGTGATCGCTAGCACAATCGCGACAAAGTTCAGCATCATGGAAAACGTCAGATTGCACTTGATCGTGACCATCATTCGCTTTGCCAGGCAAATCAGGTGGGGAAGCTCCCTGATCTCATCATTGACCAGTGCGATATCCGCTGCATCCACTGCGATGTCACTGCCGACTCCGCCCATAGCAATGCCCACGTAAGCCTTCTTCAGAGCAGGCGCGTCATTGATTCCATCACCGATCATGCAGACCTGTTTCTTGGCCCGCTGGTAGGAATCAATCCAGTTCAGCTTATCCTCCGGTAAACAGTTCGCATGTACCTCGTCGATATGCAGCTGTCCGGCGATATGATGGGCAGCATTCTCATGGTCTCCCGTCAGCAGCACCGGAGTCACTTTCGCCTGTTTCACCTCGTCGATGGTGGCGCACGCGTCCTCTCTCAGAGTATCTGCCAACGCCAGAAATCCAGCCAAACGCGCTTCCACTCCTAGATAGATCACCGTACAACCTTCTTTCAGATAGCTCTGCACTTCACAGAGCACCTGCTCGGACACTGGAATTTTTCTCTCTTCAAAAAGTTCTCTGTTTCCGGCTAAAATCTCTCTGC
>CAJMRZ010000149.1 GCA_905215945.1 uncultured bacterium
CAGGTCTGTTGCTTCGTAATTCCATGCCCACCAGATGTTACGCGTGGCCGATCCCTTCGCCCCGATCGACAACTTCGCTGCCGACGACCTGGACTAACATTCGGCCTACAATTTAGTGCCTAGAAAGGACCCGCAGCTTGCGGGTCCTTTTTTATGACTGTACCGGGGCGCGCAACATAAAAAACCGAGCCCTGCACATAATGGCGCAGAACTCGGCGAACGGGTGAGCGGTCAAGGGTAGGTTTTAAGGCATGTCCCAAAACCTACTTGAGGAGGAAGTCGGAGAGGGGAATGGTACGGGCCTCGCGATGCTCGGGATCGGCGATGTGGTCGGCAGGATATCCGCAGACGAGCATGTGATAGGGATAGACGCCCTCGGGCAGGTTGAACTGCTCCTGTGCCACCTCGGGCTTAAAATGGCATACCCAGCACGTTCCCAGGCCCTGCTCGGTGGCCTCCATCATCATCTGATCGCAGACGATCGAAGTATCGATGGCACTCGAGTTCATCTGATCATACGGGCGCACCCAAGCATCATCGGTAACGCTGCAAATAAGGAAGACAAGCGGAGCCCCAAAGATAGACCCATCACGAGCAAACCGAGGCTGACAAGCAGCAGCCTTCTCCAGAAGCTCAGGCGTATCCAACACCATCACACGGGTTGGATGATTATTACAAGCAGAAGGAGCAATCCGCCCAGCCTCAACAATGGCATCCACCACAGCCTGCTCAACAGAACGATCCTGAAATTCACGACAAGAATACCGACCCCGAGCCAGATCCAAATAAGACATACAAGCCCTCCAACAATTTAATAACGAAATAAAAGACAACCAAAGGGTACCCAAAGCAACATTCAGCCAAACGCTCAGCGCTGCCCAAAGTCATGACTGATGCCAAAGACGCTTTCAACCAAAGCCACCATGCATTCCGCCTATTAGCCCAGGTTCCCAATGGTGATACGTAAGGCGAAGGCCCGACACCTATTTACTTTCGAACGACTCTGCCACGCAGCCGGAGTGAGAAAGCAAATAGGTGCCGGGCCTTCGCCGGTGGGACGCGTACCACTAATTAACCGCTTTTGAACGACTCTGCTTGCAGCCGGAGTGAAAAAGGTATTAGTGGTCGGGCCCGCGACCGGTGGGATACGTACCCCCAATTAACTGTTCTTCATGACAATCGAATCCACAACATCGGCCACATTCTCGCAGCAGTCGGCGCAGTACTCCAGGAAGGCGTACACGTCACGCCAAGCGATGACCTCGAGCGGATCCTTGCCGTTAACGTGCAGGTTGCGCATGGCGTTGATGTAGAGCTCGTCGGCCTCGGACTCGATGGTGTTGATCTGGATGACGAGCTCGCGCAGGGTCTTGGACTTGCGGTAGTTGGGCAGCTCGACCATCAGGTCCTTCATGGCGCGGCAGGCATCGGTCACCTTGTGGGCGATGACGATGGCATCGGGATGGATGCTCTGAATGTTGGTGAAGTAGACGCGCTGCACGACGCCCTCAATACGGTCGAGCACGGTGTCGAGCGCGCAGCTCATCAGATCCAGATCCTCGCGCTCGAGCGGGGTGATAAAGGCGGTGAGCAGGGCGTCTTCGAGCTCGTGGTGCTTCTTGTCTGCCGCATGCTCAATCGCATGCATCTTATTGAGCATGTCGTGAATCTGCGCGGGATCGAAGTTCTCAAAAATCTGGGTAAGCAGCTCGGCGGCCTGGACGGCGAGGTCGGCGCAGGCGACGTAGTTGTCAAAGTAGAACGAATCGGGTTTCTTAGCCATGGGTGGGTCCTTTCGAGGCGAAGACGGGTGGGCGAAGTGTTGCGGTCCAGATGGACGTTCGGTTTGACTAGAGGAACATCATGAACAGCTTGGCCATGACAAAGCTGATGAGTCCGCAGGCGGGGAAGGTGAAGAACCAGGTGAACATCATGTCCTTGACGACGCCGAAGTTGATGGCCGAGAGGCGCTTGACGGCACCGACGCCCATGATGGCGCAGGTCTTGATGTGTGTGGAGGACACGGGGATGCCGGTAAGGGTGGCAAGCAGCAGGTTCGCGGCGCCCGCGAGGTCGGCGGAGAAGCCCTGATACTTCTCGAGCTTAACCATGCTCTGGCCGACGGACTTTATGATGCGCTCGCCGCCGACGCTGGTGCCGATACCCATGGTGGCCGAGCACAGCAGCATAATCCAGATGGGGATGCCGGCATCGCCGACGCTGGTCTGGCCGTTTGCGAAGGCCACGCCTAAAAAGAGCACGCCGATGAACTTCTGTCCATCCTGCGCGCCGTGCATAAAGCTCATGGCCGCAGCGCTCGCGATCTGAGCGTATTTAAAGAAGACATTGGCACGTCGCCTGTTGGCGGCGGCGAAAAGAATCGAGACGAGTTTGCACAGGACCCAGCCCATGACAAAGCCCAGGCCGATGGAGAGCGCCAGGCCGTAGATGACCTTCATCCACTCGTGGACGTTGACGCTGCTCGCGCCGCCGAGGGCGATAGCGGCACCGGTCAGGCCGGCGATAAGGCTGTGGCTTTGCGAAGTGGGGATGCCAAAACGCGATGCTGTGGCGCCGTAGACGACGATGGAGAACAGCGCTGCGCAGAGGCACGCGAGCGCCATGGTGCTGTTTCCGCCAAAGTCGACGATATGTGAGATGGTGTTGGCGACGCTCGCATTAAAGTGCGTCATGATGAGCACGCCGAGGAAGTTGAATGCGGCGCTCATGAGAATGGCGGCGCGGGCGGGCATGCAACGCGTAGTGACGCAGGTCGCGATGGCGTTGGGCGCGTCGGTCCATCCATTGACGAAGATGGCGCCGAGCGCGAGGATCACGGTGACGGCAAGGACTGGGTTCGACACAATTTGGCCGAGGAAGATTGAGAACGTTACGTCCATATATGGGCTTTCTCGAAGTTTGCAGGCACGTTACAAAAACATGATAAATCGTATCACCTCCTGTGGGTTTCTTAACGGAGTTCTGACGTGAGAAGTGGATTTTTTGGCACTAAAATTGAATATTAGTCCTGTTGACCGCGGGTATTCTTTTTGCTAACACGCCATGCGGACACGTGCGATTGCTACGACACTCCAAAACCACAGTCTGTTCGCTTTACAACATGCAAACATGCGTTCGATAATAGGAGACATGGAATATCGACAGACAGATGGCAAAACTCGGCGCGTGCACAAGCAGTATGTGGACGTCGTGGCTCGCATCCTCGCGGGCGGACAGGTCGTGCCGGTCACCGTCTGCTGGGTCGACGGTCGTTGCTTTACGATTGACGAGATTGTCTCGACCACTGGGTTTGGCCTGACGGTTCACGGCATTCGTACGGCAACCTATAAGGTGCGTTTTGGCGGGCATGCAACCGAGTTGTATCTGGAGGACCAGACGCGTGAACGACCAGATGGCTCGCAGGCCCATCTGATGCGTTGGTGGGTGTGGGCATTCGACCGTACGCTCGAGGGCGAGCGCCGTAGGTAAGGACGTATGGCATTCGGGTACAATGACAGGAATCTTGTCAGCTACTGCGCCGTTATTTGTGGCGCTTTTTGAAAGGACGAACCTATGAACGATATCCAGGGCTATCAGAACGGCCCCATCGAGGCCGGCGCAAGTTGCGCCAAGGAGATGTCGCCGCGCGCGTACAATCTCACCATGTCCGCCCTGATCTTCTTGGGCTTTTGCGCCATGGGCGCCGGCGCCTACTTTACGAGCACCATGTCGTTTGCGCGCATGATGATGAGCGGCGCCGCCTTGCCGCTGGTCTTTGGCTCGTTAATTTTGACCATCGTCGGCATGGTCATGATGTCGGCCGCCGCCAGCAAGCAGTCCGTGGGCCTGTCCCTTGTGGGCTACGTAATCTTTGCGAGTACCTTTGGCCTGACCGCGTCGTTTGGCCTTGCCAACTACGACCTGCCCACCATCAACACCGCCTTTATCGCCACCGCTGCCATCACCTTTGTCTTCGGTGCGCTGGGCGTGACCTTCCCCAAGTTCTTCCAGCGTGTGTATGGCATTGGTTTTGGCATCCTGCTTGCCACGATTCTGGTCGAGATCGTGCTGATGTTCATGGGCGTTTCGCAGTCCATCACCGACCTGGTCGTGATCGTGGTGTTCGCCGGCTTTATTGGCTACGACACCTATGTTGCCACGACGGTGCCGCCTACGCTGCCCAACGCCGTGCTCATGGCGTCCAATCTGTTCGTGGACATTATCAACGTGTTCTTGCGCATCCTGAACATCCTTGGCCGTCGCGACTAGTGGCGAATTGCGGCGGTGCTTGCCGTGCGTGCGAATCGATGCGAAAGGCGGTCCTTCGGGGCCGTCTTTTTTGTACGCGGCGGGGTATCATGGATGGGAAAAGCCGATAGCGGCAGCGACAGGAAAGGTGACCACTTATGGCAGACGTCGACAACAGGAACCGTAACCGCAGGTCCAACCGAGCGGGTCAGCCCAATCCCAAGCGCGAGGCCCGTGCCAAGGCCGCCGAGCGTCACGTGGCAACTGTGTCCGAAGCGTGCGCCAAGGATATCGAGCGTTCGCTTGCCGGTGTTCGAGAGTTTGACGGTATGCCTGCTGGCTTTGTCGCGGCGATGAAGGCCAAGGTTCAGAGTGCTGTGGCCGCCGAAGAACAGGTTGCCGAGGACGTCGAGGGCGCGGAGGCTGCCGAAGTC
>CAJMRZ010000150.1 GCA_905215945.1 uncultured bacterium
TGCGGTTTTGCTGTTCGGTTTTGACCAGGATGTTGTGGATGTGGGTCTTGACGGTGCCCACGGCAAGGAATAGCTCGTCAGCGATCTCTTGGTTCGATTTGCCCAGTACGACCAGACGCATAACTTCGGTCTCACGGTTGGAGAGCTTGTAGGCGTTGCGATAGAAGGGCATCTGCTCTTCGATGTGTCGATCAAGATCGCTGACGTTCTTTTCCTCGGGCGCCTCCTGCATGCGGATTGAAAGCACGTGGTAGGAGTAGATGATCAGCAGAATCGCAAAGTAGCAGGCAAAGATGTTTTCGCTAAAGTTGCGCTCGGACAGATATAGTTGCAGCCAAGAGGGCGCCAGACTCATGGGGACAATCAGAATGTTGTAGAAATCCTCGGCAACGATGCAACCGACCAGAATAGCGCCGATAATCAGGTGCTTTCGTTGGTTGTTAACGCGTGCCTTCAGCTCGACTTGCGTGCTCTTGCGTGCCGTCCAAAAGATATATAGCCCCACGAAAACAAGGAATACCTGACGCATCGTGTAGTAGAGCCATTGATGAATGGGGCCGTAGGGGACAGCGACGATAATCAGCAGCTCGCTCAGCAAGAACGTTGCGACGGGAATGACAAACTGCTTTTTTGAATGCTTGTCGAGCAAATCCATGGCAATGAGCCAAATAAAAGCCTGCGAAGCGGTCGCCACAAAGGTCCGCAACACAGGCATGGTAATTGAGTAATAGTCGCTGGCTGGAAAACTCTGGTTTTGCAGCGTGTATTCAAAAAAGAAAATCTCGGTCATCTCGATGGCATAGCAGATAAATACGCCGCTGCCATAGATAAAGAAGCGTCGACGAGATGAGGCATAGGCGGCAAGCGAGAGCACCGCCGTCACAATACAGATCACGAGTATCGCTAGGGTATAGAAGAACATCAGGGTGTTCATCTGTCACCGTCCCATCTCATTTATTCTATGGCCGAGCTCTGTATACCTTGTGGGATATAGACGTCTCAACCCTTCGTTTCATTGCGGATTAGGCGCCAAGATACAGCATAGCCGTATACCGTTCGCGGTTCTAGATGGTAAACCCCCTGTAAACTCTTGACCTGCGGGTTTATATTGGATTAGAGAGGGTGTAACTCCGTGAACGGTCTTTAATCCCGAATAAACTAGGTAAAAATTGCATACGGGTGAATGATGGTCTTGTCAACAAGAGGCGTGATGTTCGAGCGCCTCATAGTAATAGTCGGCAAGACCGGCGGAAAGGAAATCGACATGGCACTGCCTAAGGATTTCATCGACACCAACGACTTCACCAAAGAGCAGATCCTGGCTATCGAGGATCTTGGCCTGGCAATGAAGAAGGCCATCAAGGTTGACGGTTATTATCCGCACCTGCTCCGCAACAAGAGCCTTGGCATGATCTTCCAGCAGGTCTCCACCCGCACTCGTCTTTCCTTCGAGACCGCTATGACCGACCTCGGCGGCCATGCTCAGTTCTATGGCCCTGGCACCATCCAGCTCGGCGGTCACGAGTCCCTGGGCGACACCGCTCGCGTTATGGGCTCGCTGCTCGACATCATGATGGCTCGCGTTGACCGTCACAAGGACGTCGTCGGCCTCGCCGAGGGCTCTGCTGTGCCCGTCATCAACGGCATGTCCGAGTTCAACCACCCCACGCAGGAGATGGGCGACCTCATGACCATGCTCGAGAACCTCCCCGAGGGCAAGAAGATCGAGGACTGCACCCTGGCCTTCATCGGCGACGCCACCCAGGTCTGCGTCTCCCTCATGTTCATCGCCTCCAAGGTCGGCATGAAGTTCGTCCAGTTTGGACCTAAGGGCCACCAGATCCCCGACGGCGGCCTGCACGTCGGCACCGTCGAGGAGCGCGCCGAGTTCGGCAAGCAGATGATGGCCATTGCCGAGGAGAACTGCAAGGTCTCCGGCGGCTCGGTCGTCATCTCCGACGACATCGAGTGCATCAAGGGCGCCGACTTCATCTACACCGACGTGTGGTATGGCCTGTACGACGAGGAGGTCTCGGGCGAGAACTACATGGACGTGTTCTATCCCAAGTATCAGGTCACCATGGACATGATGAACTTCGCCGGTCCCAACTCCAAGTTCATGCACTGCCTGCCGGCCACCCGCAACGAGGAGGTCGTCGACGAGGTCATGGACGATCCCGAGCGCTCCCTGTGCTGGGTCGAGGCCGAGAACCGCAAGCACTCCATCCGTGCTCTCCTTGCCGCCCTGGGCAAGCGCACCCCGCTCAACGACGAGGGCGTCGAGTACTCCGCCAAGGCTGAGCTCCACGCCGCTCTCGAAGCTCTCGAGCAGCTCTAAGCCTCAAGGCTTCTAAAAGCACGTTTGCGGGCGGCGGATGCTCGTCTCCTGTCGCCCGCTCACCGAGGCCCGGCAATTGCCTTAATATCTTAAGGACCTCGATTTGTCCAAGACTGAGCGAAGGAGCTCATCATGAGCGACGGAAAGAAAAAGCTTTCCTTCTTGACGGTCATCTCGACCATCATCTGCGTCGTCTTCGTTTGCGAGGCCGCCGCACCTGCTGCTGCCATTGGCAACCAGCAGTTCTTCTGGTGGATCTTCCTGATTCTGACCTTCCTGCTCCCTTATGGCATGGTCGTTGCCGAGCTCGGCACTACCTATGACGGTGAGGGTGGCATTTACGACTGGGTACGCGATGGCCTGGGCGACAAGTGGGGCGCCCGCATTTCGTACTACTACTGGGTTAACTACCCGCTGTGGATTGCCTCGCTGGCCACTATGTTCCCGGACATTTTGGGCATGGTCTTTGGCGTCGAGTTCAATCTGATTGCCAAGATTGGTATCGACCTTGCCTTTGTGTGGATCGTCTATCTTATGGGTCGCTCCAAGGCTGCCGACTCCGAGTGGGTCCTGAACGGCGGCGCCATCATCAAGGTTGCCGTTGCCGTTATCGTCGGCGCTTTGGGCATCTGGTACGCCATGGAGAACGGCTTTGCGAACGATATGTCCGCTGCCACCTTCTTGCCCGAGCTCACCAACACCAACGCGCTTGGCTACCTGTCAATCATCATCTTTAACTTCATGGGCTTCGAGGTCATCTGCACCATGACCGACGATATGGCCGATCCCGCTCGCGATATCCCCAAGGCTATCATCGTCGGCGGCCTGTCCATCGCCGTGATCTACTTGTTCGCTGGCTTTGGCATCGGCGCTGCTGTGTCGGCCGATTCCATCGATCCCGACTACGGCATGATCTACGCTGTCCAGACTATTGTGGGCGATTCCATGATCTTTAAGGTCATCTGCATCGCCTTCCTGATCACGCTGTTCGCCAACATGGCTGCCTGGTCCTTCGGCGTCAACTCCGTCGCTCGCTATGCTGCCGAGCATGGCAACATGCCCAAGGTCTTCGCCTCGATGATCTCGGATGACGACATGCCCAACGGCGCCAACCTGGTCAACGCCATCGTTGCCTCCCTGGTGCTGTGCCTGCAGCTGGTTCCCATCGACGCCATCTCCAACGGTGTCTTCTGGATGCTCTTCGGTACCTCCGTTGTCTTCCTGCTGCTGACCTACATCCCGATGTTCCCGGCATTCCTCAACCTTCGTAAGAACGACCCCAACCGTGAGCGTATCTTTACGTTCCCGTTTAAGGGCGCCATGATGAAGGTCATGCTGGCTATTCCCTGCATTGAGCTGATTCTGGCTATCGTTGCAACGCTGATTCCGTTCTCTGTCGATGAGATTGGCGATAAGGTCCCGATGATCGTCATCTTCATCGTGCTCTTGCTTATTGGCGAGGTTGTCCGCGTCGTCAGTGCTAAGGGCCGCGAGACCGAGTACAAGGGTCTCACTCCCGAGCTGGCTGCTCAGCGCCTCGCTGAGGAGTCCGAGGAGGACTAGAGCACCCGGATTCGGGGCTCCAACCTTCCTCGCGTACCAACGTACGCTTCGTCGGGCTTGTCGCTCCCGACTCGGGACGCTCTAGCCTCTTCGGAGGCGTGCCCAAGCAACAGGTTTGCTAACCTTTCTCTGAGGTGGGTGTGAGCTATTGCTCCGGTAACCACCGCCCGCCCCAATCTCTCTTCCGTATCCTTCGTGCGTTTTGTCTCCGCGCACCGGGTTACGTCGTCGCTTGCCGGTGCGACATCCGTGAAAACCGGTGCCAGGCGCCCCGACCTTTGCCGGGGAATGGGCGCCTACCATCTCTTGGTTTTAGGCTGAGGGTAACCCGCCCGCAGCAAGCGATCGTTCGATTTGGAGGAAATCTTATGCGTACGATCACCGAGTCCGAGTCCACCCCTAAGGCCGACGGCTTCTTTATGCCCGCTGAGTTCGCTCCGCAGGATCGCGTGTGGATGGGTTGGCCCCACCGCACCGACACCTGGGCCCACGGCGCCAAGCCGGCTCAGAAGCAGTATGCCGCCATCGCTCGCGCCATCGCCGAGTTCACCCCGGTCACCATGTGCGCAAACCAGGCCGACTACGCCAACTGCAAGGCCGCCTTTGAGGAAGACGAGAACGTCACCGTTATCGAGATGACCACCGACGACGCTTGGTTCCGCGACACCGCTGCCACTTTTGTTATCAATGGCAAGGGCGATAAGCGCGCCAACCACTGGCACTTCAACGCCTACGGCGGCCTCGTCGACGGCCTCTATTTCCCGT
>CAJMRZ010000151.1 GCA_905215945.1 uncultured bacterium
CACGGCGACCTGGGCGACATAGGGCACCAGGTTGTTGGGGATGCCGTTGGGGTCCTCGCCGATCAGGCCCGACGGATGAGCGCCAATGGGGTTGAAGTAACGGAGCAGCACGACGTCCCACTCGGGGTCGGCGGTGTGGACGTCCATAAGGATCTGCTCGATCATCCACTTGGTCCAACCATAGGGGTTGGTCGCGGGCTTCTTAGGATCCTCCTCGGTGACGGGCGGGTTGTCCGGGTCGCCGTAGACGGTCGAGGAGCTCGAGAAGATGATGGACTTGCAGCCATGGTTGCGCATGACGTCGATGAGCACCAGGGTGTTCTCGATGTTGTTGTGGTAGTACTCGACGGGCTTGCTCACCGACTCGCCAACGGCCTTAAAGCCGGCAAAGTGGATGACGCGGTCGATCTGATGGGTATCGAAGATCTTGTTCATCGCGTCGCGGTCGAGCACGTTGGCCTCGTAGAAGGTGAGGTTCTTGGCGGCCTCGTCGCCCACGATGGTCTTGACGCGGTCGACGGCGACGGAGCTGGAGTTGGAAAGATCATCGACGATGACGACCTGGTAGCCACCTTCGAGCAGCTGAACGACGGTGTGCGAGCCGATAAAGCCGGCGCCACCGGTAACGAGGACGCAGGTGTCTTTGGGGTCGAGTGCTTTGGACATGTAGTCTCCTATCGAATCAGGAACACTTCTTCAGGGGAGTATAGCGCAGGCAGGGACGCCCAAATCGTGCGCTGTGGGAAAAGCAGAGGATTGTGCTAACGTACTCATAGAAGAGCTTGCGTACGCATAACCTGATCTTTGGCATTTGCTTACGGGCCGCTGACCTTGTAGTTTCCTGCCGTTCGTGGAAATCGTTGGGACGCGCCATATGTACGCTAATATGTATGAGTTGAGCGACATATAAATAAACATGTAACGGAGTACATATGTCACCAAACAGCGATTCCATCCTTTCCCAGGAGCTCTCGCGCCGCACTGCCCTCAAGGCCCTGTTCGGCGCCGCTTCTGCGGCAGTTCTTTTTGGCCTGCCCGCTCGCGCCCATGCGGCGGAGGCTTCCAAAGAAACTACCGATAAACTGAATGCCGCCCAGGCCCAGCTCGACGAGGTTCAGGCCCAGCTCGACAGCATCGCAAATGAGTATGCGGCGCTGGCCAACAAGAATGCCCAGACCCTCAACGACATCGAGAATGTCCAGGGCAAGATTGACGACACGCAGGCCCAGATCGATGAAAAGAAGGCCGAGCTCAAGAAGAAGCGCAACGACCTTTCCGATCGCGTGGCCGCCAGCTACAAGTCCGGCGGCACGAACATCCTGTCGCTGCTGCTGGCCTCTGGCTCGTTTGAGGAACTCGTCGCCAATGCGCACTACGTTGAGAAGATCAACAAGAGCGACCGCGACGCCATCGAGGACATTCAGACCATCCAGGAAGAGCTCGATGCGCAAAAGACCGAGCTTGAGTCGCAGAAAGCTGACTTAGAGAAGCTCAAGGACCAGCAGACTGCTCAGATGCAGGATATGCAGGCCAAGCAGCAAGAAGTCCAGACTGTGCTGAACGGTCTTTCCGACGACGTCAAGGAGCTCATGGCTCAGCGCGATTCCGAGATCCTCGCTGCCGCCCAGGCCGAGGAGGCTGCTAGGAAGGCTGCCGCTGCCGCGGCTGCCGCGAACAAGAACAATTCCTACTCGGGTGGTTCAAGCTCGGGTGGCGGATCGTATGCGCCCGGAACCCCGCAACAGAATGCCGGCTCGGGCAAACAGCAGGCCGTCGTCAACGCGTGCTACTCCACGCCTTCGCCGGGTCAGAACTGGTGCGCGGCGTGGGTTACCAATGTCTTCCGTAACGCCGGCGTTGGCTACTTTGGCGGTAACGCGTGCGATATGTTTAACGCATGGTGCTATAGCTCCGACCGCTCGGCGCTGCAGGTGGGCATGATTGTGGCCGACTCATCGCATAGCGGCACCGGCATGCCGGGTCTGATCTATGGCCACGTGGGCATCTATGTTGGCGGCGGCATCGTTATGAGCAACGAGGGTGCCATTACGTCTAAGTCGCTTGATTCGTTTATTAGCTTCTATGGCACTGGCTCTGGCGTGCGTTGGGGCTGGCTTGGCGGTATTGCGCTGTCGTAACTGCGGTTTGAAGTAAGTTGGTCCGTGGCTGCCCGAAAGGCATTAGGTTGCCTGCTCGGACAGTCCTGCTCGCACGGAGAGCACATTAAGTGCTCTCCGGCTCGTGCGGAACTCGCGATCAACCTAATGCCTTTCGGGCAGCCACGGACCTCTCGGGTCCAATACGTCACATACCGGACTGGTTTATCTGAATAAATATGGTGAAGGCCCCTTTCGGGGCCTTCTCTTTTAGAGGAATTCGCCGACTCGGTGGACTTCGGGTTCTAGGTCTACGTTGAATTGGTCTTTGACGGTTGCCTGGATGTGGCGGATGAGCTCGTCGACGTCGGCGGCGGTGGCGTGGTCGGCGTTGACGATAAAGCCGCAGTGCTTTTCGCTTACCTGCGCGCCGCCAACGGCGTGTCCTCGCAGGCCGGCATCCATGATGAGTTTGCCGGCAAAGTAACCCTCGGGGCGCTTGAAAGTGGAGCCGGCGCTCGGCATGTCGAGCGGCTGCTTGTCCTCGCGGCGCTGGCGGTAGTCGTCCATGTCGGCCTTGATCATCGCGGCGTTGCCCGGGGCGAGATTGAAGGTGGCCGAAAGCACGATAAAGCCGTCATCGGCGATGCGGCTCTTTCGATAACCCAGGTTGAGCTCGTCGACATCGAACTCGATGATATTGCCGCTGCCGCGGGTGCCGTCGTCGAGCTGGCGAGCGGGTTTGTAGACGCGCACGGACTCCAGCACATCGGCCATGCAGGCACCGTAGGCACCGGCGTTCATGTAGCAGGCGCCGCCGACCGATCCGGGGATGCCCGAGATGGGCTCCATGCCGGTGAGACCGGCCTCCGTCCACCTTGCTGGGGTCCTTGCCGGAGAAGGCGCCGCCGCCGTGACGTGCGTACCGTCGACCGTAATGTTGGAGAGGCCTTCGCCCAGCGCCACGACGACGCCACGGATGCCCTTGTCGCCGACGAGCAGGTCGGAGCCGTTGCCCACGATGGTGAGGGGCAGATCGCAGCGATAGCAGGTATCGAGCGTGGCGACGAGGCCCTGCTCGGTATCGGGCGTGACAAAGACGTCGGCCGGGCCGCCGATCTTAAACGTGGTGTGCTCGCGCATGGGCTCGCTCATCAGTACGTTGTCCTCGCCGGCAACGCCAGCAAGCGCGCACAGCAGGTCCTCGTTAAAAAAGTCGTTCTCGTGCATACGAATATCCGCCTTTTGGTGGTCGTTGTCATCAATCGATTGCAATATACCCCACCCGGACGGATTTGGTGCGCTGGCGGCGATAAAACAGCCGTCTACCGGATTGGTAAAGTGTTTATCACCGAGGTAGAGGGGTAGTCGCTATACTTTCAAGAGATTGCGCGTAAACCCGGAAGGAGCGAGATGGCCAACAAAGTCACCCTCAAGCAGATCGCCCAGGAGGTGGGGCTTTCCCCCTCGTCGGTCTCGCTTGTGCTCAATAATCGGCCCTGTCGCATCTCGGAAGAAAACCGCAAGCTCATCAAAGAGGTCGCGGCGCGCAACCACTATGTTCCCAACCAGATCGCGCGCAGCCTGGTCATGCGCGAGTCGCGCACCCTGGGCCTTATCGTCCCTAACATCGAGAGCCGCTTTTTTGCCTCGCTCGCCGGTAGCCTGGAAAAGCGCTGCCGCGAGGATGGCTATGCGCTCTTCATTACCAGCTCGGGCGGAAGCGCCGATGACGATCTGGAGCTGCTGCGCCAGCTGGTGACGCGCGGCGTTGATGGCGTCTTCCTGGTCGTAGGCGACGAGTTCTCCGACGACCGCGCCCTGCGCGAAGAAGTCAGCCATCTGCCTATCCCTGCCGTGATGGTCGATCGTGCCATTGAGGGGCTCGAGTGCGACAAGGTGATGTTCGACCACGAGATGGGTGGCTACATGGCCACTCGCTATCTGATCGAGCAGGGCCACCGTCGCATTGCCTGCTTGGTTAACGCGCGCCGTTCCAATACGGGGCGTAAGCGACTTGCCGGCTATGAGCGCGCGCTGCGCGAGGTTGGCCTGCCTATCGACGCACGTTTGGAGTTTGAGAGCGAGTACTACATTCCGAGTGCCTATGAGGCCTCGGAGGCGGTGCTCGCAACTGATGCCACCGCTGTGTTCGCAAGTTCGGATAACATCGCCCTCGGTCTGCTCAAGCGCTTGCACGAGATGGGGAAGAGCATCCCGGGCGATATCTCGGTGGTGAGCTATGACAACTCGGCGGCCGACGTTCTTTTTGAGCCGGCGCTGACCGCGATTGAGCAGGATCCAGGTATCCTCGCGGAGCATGCTTTTGGCTGCATGTCCAAGCGTCTTGCCGGTAGGGGCGGCAGGCGTGCCGAAGAGGTCGTCCTGGAGCCGGCACTTATCGTTAAGGGCAGCGTGCTCGAACTTACCGAATGTAGCTAAACGTACTTGTTTGTTTGCATAGATTGCATGCGGAGTGTCTGCTATTTGCCGGCGGGGCCGGGGTGCCTGCCTTGTTTTGAGAAGTTCGCGGAGCCCACTTCTCAAAACAAGGCAGGC
>CAJMRZ010000152.1 GCA_905215945.1 uncultured bacterium
GCAGAATCCAGCGCAGCCCAGAGGCGCCCTCCACATGTCTGGACTCTCTATGGCTGCGCTGGATAGACATCGCTGGAACGGGTATAGTATCGAAAGTTTTGTCGTTAACCAGCGGGGGAGTCCTGTGGGCATCAAAAAGAAGATCAAAAAGGAGCTTATCGGCACTTCCGATTACCCGTCGAATAAGATCTTTACGATCTCCAATTTCATCACCTTTACGCGCCTGATCCTCACCCTGGTATTTCTGTACCTGTTTGTGACGGATAACAACCGTGTCATCGCCATCGTTATCTACGCCGTTGCCGCCTCCACCGACTGGATGGACGGTCAGATCGCCCGCATGACTAAGACGGTCTCGTGGCTCGGCAAGGTCATGGATCCCATTTGCGACCGTGCGCTGCTGTTCACCGGCGTACTTGGACTGGTGGTCCGCGGAGAGCTGCCCATCTGGGTTTGCGTACTCATTATTGGCCGCGACATCTATCTGGGCATCGGCACGCTTATCGTGCGTCATTATCACCGTCGCCCCATCGATGTGGTCTTTCCCGGAAAGATTGCCACGGCGCTGCTCATGACCGGCTTCTCACTCATGCTGCTCGGTTTCCCCGTTATTGACGGCCTGCACCTTTTATCTTCAACCCTTACGGCCTTCCCGGGCCTCAACGGAAGCTCGGTGCCCCTCGGCATCTTCTTTGTGTACGGCGGCGTGATCTTCTCCATGCTCACGGCTGTCATCTACTCCATTAAGGGCGGAGTGGCCATTAAACAGGCTCTCGCGCATCCCGAGGACGAGGACATCGACTTTCTGAACCCTGAAATCGAAGACTGATTCGTTGGGGTATGATTACGTACGGTTCATTATTTGCGGCACGTCCGCGATAAGTTAGGGGTTGTCATGGACAACATGGTTAACAATATGCCTCAGAATGATAAGACTGCTGACGCTACCTGCGTATTCCGCGTGCCTTCAAGCGACGTCACCGTTCCCGACCTCATGGCCAACGTGCGCATCACCGCCCCCGTCCTGTCCATCGTCAAGGGTCCGCAGACTGGTGCCGCCTTTGAGCTCGAGGACGACGTGACCACCATCGGCCGCGATCCTGCGAACGGCATCTTCCTCAATGACATGACCGTTTCGCGCAGCCACGCGCGCATTATTCGCGAGGGCCTTGGCGCTCGCATCGAGGACCTGGGTTCGCTCAATGGTACCTGGGTCGACGGTGCCATCGTCAATGCAGCCCCGCTGCACGACGGTTCTTCCGTCCAGATCGGTACGTTTACGCTCATCTACCACGAGAGCACGCCGGAGCGCATCGAAACCGGTGAATAGGGCATGGCCGAACGCAACTATCTGAGTATCGGCCAAGTCGTCAACCTACTTCGAGGCGCATACCCCGATCTTTCGAACTCAAAAATTAGATTTCTAGAGGATGAGGGGCTCATTACCCCTCATCGTACGCCTAAGGGATACCGTCAGTACTCTAAGGAGGACGTTGATCGCCTGGAGGTCATCCTGCACTTGCAGAAGACCCGCTACATGCCGCTCAACGTGATTAAGCAGCGCTTGGAAAACGCCACGGACTTGTCAACGCTCGCCTACGAGGTGGGCTTGCTGTCCGATGTTCCGCTCAAGACGGAGCCCAAGGAGACTAAGCAAAAGCTGCATCCCATCGAGACCATTCCCGATATGCTGGGCGTCGAGATTTCGTTTATCCGTTCGCTCGCCGAGAACGACCTCATTCGCATCATCAAGAGTCCGCAGAATCGTGAGCTCGTCGATGGTCGCGATTTCCCGATCATCCGCTACTGCTCCGAGCTGTCACGCTTCCATATCGAGCCGCGCAACCTGCGTCAGTACGTGTCTTCCGCTAACCGCGAGTCCTCGATGTTTGAGCAGGTGCTCGTGAGCATGCTCGGCATGGATACTTCCGATGACGAGCGCGACGCCAAGCTCGAGCGTGCGTTTAAGAAGCTTCACGACCTGACGGAGGGCGTGCACACCGCGCTGCTCAAGAACCGCGTTTTTGAGTCGCTCAACGCCGTGGTCGAGGACGCCGACATCGATGCACTCGATGAGGAAATCACTCGCTCCGAGTCCACCAAGGCCAAAAACGAAGAGACAGTCGCGCCGGCTTCACACGAGGATTCTCTCGTAAAGCCGCTCAAGGTCGTCGCCCCTTCGCAATCCGGCGCCGCCACCGCGGGCAAATAAACGCTGCTGAAATTTCGGCAACCCATTGAAAGGTCATGCAATGTACGACTTCGAATCTCAAATCGTCGACATCCCCGACTATCCCGAGCCCGGAGTCATCTTTAAAGACATCACGCCGCTCTTCGGCAATCCCGAGGCGCTCAAAGCCATGACCGATGCCCTCGCCGAGCACTTTGCCGGCATGGGAATCACCAAGATCGTAGGTCCCGAGGCTCGCGGCTTTATGGTGGGCGTTCCCGTGGCCGTCGCTCTGGGCGCCGGCTTTGTTCCCGCACGTAAACCGGGCAAGCTGCCGCGCGAGACCGTAAGCCAGAGCTACGAGCTCGAGTACGGCACCGATTCAATTGAGATCCATGCCGACGCTATCAGCTCTAAAGATACCGTGTTGATTCTGGACGACTTGGTCGCGACGGGCGGAACCGTCGAGGCAACAGGTAAACTGGTGCGAGATATGGGCGCAAAGCTTGTGGGCTACGGGTGTATCCTTGAGCTTGCGTTTCTCAACCCGCGCGAGAAGCTCACGTCGACTGACGACGATGTTGAGCTCTTTAGCCTGGTGACGGTGGACTAGCCGTTACCCTTAGTTACTGGAAAGGAAGCTACATGCGCACAGCAAACACACACAAAAACATGGCACGCTGCGCTGCTACGGCAACCCTCGCTTGTGTTTTGGGCTTGGGCCTCGCGGCTCCTGCCTACGCCGATACCGCATCCGACCTTGCCGCTGCTCGTACGAAGCTCGAGCAGATCGGTACCCAAACCCAGCAGATTTACGATGAGCTCGCCACGCAGACGCAGGCGCTCGATCAGACTGCTGGCGAGATCACGCAAAAGCAGCAGGAGATTGCTGACGGTCAGGCCAAGCTCTCGACCTATGTCGCCGGCGAGTACAAGACCGGCGGTCTGAGCCTGCTTCAGGTTCTAACGGGCGTTGACGACCTGAGCGATATGCTCAACCGTCTGTTCTACTACGGCAAAGTCTCCGATAAGCAAGCTCAGACCATTCAAGAGGTCAAGGAGCTTAAGCAGCAGCTCACCGATAAGCAGTCCGAGCAGGAAAAGAACGTCGCAGCCACGCAAAAGAAGGTCGACGAGCTTAACGCTCAGCAGGCTGAGGCCCAGAACGTCGTAAACTCCCTGGATTCACAGCTGCAGGCCGAGCTTGCCGCAGAGGCCGAGGCCAACGCCGCGCTGCAGGCCGGTATCAACGCCAGTACCGCCGAGAAGGCCACGGTGAGCAACGAGACTGCCGGTACGACCGAGAACACCAACAACGGTGGCCAGACCAGCAATAATAACAACCAGGGCGGCAACACTCCGGCTCCTACGCCGGCACCTGCTCCGACGCCGCAGCCCTCTACGCCTGCTCCGGCTCCGACGCCTTCTGCTCCGAGCCAGTCCGTCGATGGCGGTTCTGTTGTCTCGCGTGCATACAGCAAGCTTGGTTGCGCTTATTCCTGGGGCGGAATTGGCCCGAACAGCTTCGACTGCTCTGGTTTTGTTAGTTATTGCCTCACTGGTCGCTATTGCCGCCTGGGCACCACGGGCACCTTTATGGGCTGGACGCGTGTGTCCGATCCGCAGCCCGGTGACGTTGTGGTCAACTCGTACCACACCGGCATTTACATCGGTGGTGGTCAGATGATTCATGCTTCCGACTACAACACGGGTGTTATCATCAGCTCCGTTGCCGCCGGCATGAACAATAACTATATCTTCGTGCGTTACTAAGTCATCTTACACGGCGTGTGAATGTGGACCTCGTGGCTTTGAGTCATGAGGTCCATTCTTTTGCCTTTAGTGCAGTCCGCTATCTAGTTTTGAATACTAGATAGCGGCCCAATCGGTCTGCAAGATGGCTATAATTGAATGGGAACGATTAGAAAGGACCCTCTATGAGCTGGGCACTTATCTCCGATTCGAGCTGCAACCTCCGCGATTGGCAACCGACCGCGCCCCATACCACCTTTGCATTTGCGCCCCTCAAAATTCGAGTGGGGGAGCGTGAGTTCGTCGATGACCTCACGCTCGACGTTCACGAACTCAATTGCGCCGTGCAGGCGGAGTCGAGCGCTTCTTCGAGCGCCTGTCCGAGCGTAGGCGAGTGGACCGAACTCTTTAGGCTTGCCGACAAGACAATTTGCATGCCCATCCCCGAGGGTGTCTCGGGAAGCTACAATGCCGCCGCCACGGCACGCGATTTGGTTCTTGCCGAGGATCCGAACCGTCAGATTCATCTGGTCAATTCTCGCGCAGCCGGCGGCAAAATGGACCTGATCTTCCTGCTGTTCGACCGCTATCTCGCAAGCAATCCCAACGTCTCTTTTGAGGAAGCCTGCGGCTATTTTGATGAGCTGGAACAGAACAGCAAGATCCTCTTTAGCCTGTGCAATTACGAAAATCTCGCCAAGGCCGGACGTATTCCCAAG
>CAJMRZ010000153.1 GCA_905215945.1 uncultured bacterium
GGCTCGCGAACATCAACGATCAGATGGCGGTAGCGCTCGTGTTCGATCGCCGCCGGCAGCAGATCAAAGCCCACGACCTCGTGGCCCTCGTCCAAAAAGCGCTGCACGCACGCGGCTCCGATACCGCCCGAAGCGCCCGTGATCAAAACCCGCATACTTGCTCCTTAGGCGGTTGCGTGGCGCTCGAGGTACTCGGAACCCACATTCTCGCGCTCCCAGCCGCGCACGACCTTGTAGCCCACGGGGCTCAGGAAGACCTCGCACAGCAGCTCGGCGACAGCGCCGGTCAGCGAGCACATAAGGACCTGCACCCAGGTCCAACCAAAGAACGTGTGGCTCACCACAATGGCAAAGACCAGGTTGTCGATAAACTGGCCAACACCCGTAGACACATAGGAACGGAAGGCGAAGCTCGCAAAGTTATTCTTTTTGAGCATACGGCCGAGCGACTGGTTGAGCGTGGAGTTAACCACGGCAGAAACGAGCATTGCCAGCGAAGAGCCCAGCACCACGTACCAGGTGCCGCCGATGGTGGCGTTAAGGGCGGTGTTGACCTCGATCATGCCGGTGTCGTAGTAGGCGCCCCACATGCCGGGCGTGAGCGAACATGCCCAAAAGCACAGGCTCACGGCCAGGTTAACCAGCAGCGCGAGGATAGAGATTTTGATGGATGCCTTGGCGCCAAAGCGCTTGCAGATCATGTCCTGGCACAAAAACGAAACCCAGCTCACCACAAACCCGCAATCGAGTGCCAGATACGGCAGGCTGATAAGCTCCTTGTTGGCCAGCAGGTTCATCATGATGACGCTCACGAAAAACAGCGAAACCGTTGCCGCGGGAATGCTCCGCAACAGGACCTTGTAGTCCTCCATAACCTTCTTGATCATTATGTACTCCTTTGGTTTTAGGTTTAACGAGCAGGATATCGGACCCGAACTGCTCGGACGCCTCGGTCTTAAGACGACGGTGGGTATGATAGCCGCTCACACGGCATCAGGCAAGCAAACGGCGCGGCAGCCCCGCAGGACCACCGCGCCGATGCGTTAAAAGGCTACGTTGCCAAACTCCGACAGGATAAGGTCGGGGTTGTGGTCGGTTGCCCAATCCACGTTCCACGGGCTCGTGAACAGCAGCAGCTTGCCGCCGCGCATGTCCTCGACGCGCAACGTGTCGCGCGTGAGCGAAAGACCCGGGATATCGATGGTATCGGGGTCGTTTTGGATCCAGCGGATGTCCGTATAGGGCAGCGGCTGGCGACGAACCTCAACACGGTACTCGGCCTTAAGGCGACGCTCGAGCACCTCAAACTGCAGCACGCCGACCACGCCCACGATGACGCTCTCCATGCCGGCACCCAGCTCGCGGAAGATCTGGATGGCGCCCTCCTGGGCAAGCTCCTCCATGCCCTTGACGAACTGCTTGCGCTTGAGCGTGTCGACCTGCGTAATGCGAGCGAACATCTCGGGGGCAAACGTCGGGATCTGCGGATACTGCACATGGCGCTTGCCGGAGCACACAGTGTCGCCGATGCTAAAGATACCCGGGTCGAACAGGCCCACGATATCGCCCGCGTACGCCTCGTCCACGATGGCGCGGTCATCGGCCATCATCGACGTGCCCGTGGCAAGCTTGAGTTTGCGGTTGCCCTGCACGTGGAAGGCGTCCATGCCGCGCTCGAACTTGCCCGAGCAAATGCGCACAAAGGCGATGCGGTCACGGTGGTTCTTGTCCATGTTGGCCTGGATCTTAAACACAAAGCCGCTAAAGTCGTCGCGGCAGGGATCGACCGGTTCGCTGGTGAGCGTATCGGTATAGGCGCGCGGCGTCGGGGCCAGACGCAGGAACTCCTTAAGGAATGGCTCCACGCCAAAGTTGGTGAGCGCCGAGCCAAAGAACGCCGGGCTCAGCTTGCCGCAGGCCACGGCATCCAAGTCGAGCTCGTCGCCGGCACCATCGAGCAGCTCGATGTCGTCCATTAGGTTCTTATGGTTCTCCTCGCCGATGAGCTCGTCCATGGAAGGATCGCCCAGCTCAGCCTCGACCTCGGCGACCTTCTTGGTGGCGTTGGCGTGACCGTCGCCCTCAAAGGCGATAACGCGACGGGTCTGACGATCGAACACACCGCGGAAATTGCGGCCGCTGCCGATCGGCCAGTTCATGGGATACGTATTGATACCCAGGACGTTCTCGATCTCTTCCATGAGCTCAAACGGATCGCGAGCCTCGTGGTCGAGCTTGTTCACAAAGGTGAAGATGGGAATGTGGCGCAGCGTGCAGACCTTAAAGAGCTTCTTGGTCTGGGCCTCGACGCCCTTAGCGCCGTCGATGACCATGACCGCGGCGTCGGCGGCCATAAGGGTACGGTAGGTATCCTCCGAGAAGTCCTGGTGGCCGGGGGTATCGAGGATGTTGACGCAGGCGCCGTTGTAGGTGAACTGCAGCACCGAGGAGGTAACGGAGATACCGCGCTCCTTCTCGATGTCCATCCAGTCCGAGACGGCATGCTTGGCCGAGCTCTTGCCCTTGACCGAGCCGGCAGTCTGGATGCTGCCGGTATAGAGCAGCAGCTTCTCGGTAAGCGTGGTCTTACCGGCGTCCGGGTGGCTGATGATCGCGAATGTGCGGCGCGACGAGATTTCATCCGACAGGCTTGCCATGCGGATCCTTTCTTGCATTAAGTGCATTACGTCGATGTAACCGTACTATTGTAGCCGCGAAATCTCGGCATAGGGCACCTATCAGGACAAATTCATCAGTTGGGGCCAGGGTAGCCGGCCCAATCAGTATTTGCCTCTTGTATAACTGTATATAGTGTATATATACTGTGCTTACCGGTTATATACACGTGTAGCCCAACAGCTAAGGAGCCGCTGTGGACATCATCCTATCCAATTCGAGCGACAAGCCCATCTACGAGCAAATAGCCTCGCAGGTCAAAGCTCAGATCCTTTCGGGCACACTCGCTGCGGGAGCCAAACTCCCCAGCATCCGTGCACTCGCGAGCGATCTTGGCGTGAGCGTCATCACCACCAAGCGCGCCTACGCCGACCTGGAGCAGCTCGGGTTTATCTGCACCGTGCAGGGCAAGGGCTGTTTTGTCGCCGAGGGCAACCAAGAACTCTTGCGCGAAAACCAGCTCTGCCATATCGAAGAGCTGCTTGCGAAAGCGGCAAGCCAAGCCGAAGCCTTGGGCGTCACGCGCGACAAGCTGCACGAAATGCTCGACCTGGTAGCCCCCGAAACCATGCAGTAGCCATCTGCAAGAAAGGCTATACCATGCAAAACCTTTTAGAACTCAAAGGCATCTCACGCCATGTGAGTGACCGTTTTTCGCTGCGCGACGTCACGCTTGCCGTGGAGCCTGGCCAGATCGTCGGCTTTGTGGGTGCCAACGGTGCCGGCAAAACAACGACGATTCGAGCCGCGCTTGGGCTTATCAAACTCGATGCCGGCGAGGTGCACCTGTTTGGGCAGCACTGTGGCGCCGACGCACCCGGTGAGGCGCAGCGCTGCCTGCGTTCCCACATCGGTCTTGTCCTGGACACGTGTCCCTTCCCCTCCACGCTCAAGGTGGGCCAGATCGAGTCGCTCGTAGGCCCGGCGTACCCCACGTGGGACCGCGAAACGTTCGCCCGATTCATCAACCGATTTGGCCTCGATCCCAAGACAAAGGTCAAGGACCTCTCCCGCGGCATGGGCATGAAACTGCAGCTTGCCTGCGCACTCAGCCACAAGGCCAAGCTGCTCGTTTTGGACGAAGCCACCGCGGGCCTCGATCCCATGGCACGCGAGGAACTGCTTGATGAGCTGCTTGCCTTTGTCGCCGACGGCCAGCACAGCGTGCTGCTCTCGAGCCACATTACGTCCGACCTCGATCGCACCGCTGATCGTGTCATTTGCATCGATAATGGCTCGATTATTTTTGACCTGCCGCGTGAGGATATTACCGACCGCGCTGGCATCGCCCACTGTACCCAAGCACAGGCCGCCGAGCTTATGGCTTGCGTCGAAGGCGCCCATGCCGTCCACCACGCCTATAGCGTGGACGTGCTCGTGCCCAACCGTCGCGAAACGCTCGAGGCCTTCCCCGAGATTCCCTGCGATCGGGCAACCATTGACGACTATCTACGCCTCACACTGAAAGGGGCTTCGAAATGAAACGCGCCTTTATGTCCGAGACCGCCATCATGCGCTCGTTTCTCCCGAGCATCGCGGGCGTCGGCCTGTTCATATTCGTCGTATTGACCCTTGCCAACGCGACAGACGGCGATTCCGGCATGAGCGCCGGCGCCTGTGCGGTCAGCGCAATGTCGCCCATCATAATCATGAACTCGCTAGCTGGCTACGATAACCAAAACGGCTGGGAGCGTTATCGAGCAACGTTGCCCTTCTCGCGCAAAGACATTATTTGCGCACGCTACCTGTGCATCGTTGTCTTCTCGGTCGTCATGGCATGCGCGGCTACGCTTCTGAACATCCTCGCCCTTCCGCTCTTCGATCCCATGGGCATCCCTTCGACATGCCAGACGATCTTTGAAATCGCAACCGCCTCGGCA
>CAJMRZ010000154.1 GCA_905215945.1 uncultured bacterium
GCTCGTCCGTTGACCAGCGCATCGGCCACCTTGCGATGCGCGCGGCTGCAAATGGCCGCCACCGTTGCGCGGGCGATGCCCATCTGCTGGGCGACCGCCTCTTGGTTGAGACCTTCCAGGTCGCACAGGCGCAGCACCTCAAGCTCGTCGACGGTCATGTCGATGGCATCACCGCTGGCCAGGCCATCGGGGGTAAAGCCGCGGTATTCGGGGATGATCCCGACGCGGCGCAGTTTTTCGCGTCTTCCTGCCATGCACACTCCTTATCTGACATATGTCAACAATAGGATAACGCGTTAGTCGTTGGGCGCAAGGCATTTCTGTCATATGTCAGAAAAAGGCTAAGATGCCTCGTTGCCGCATGCGGAGCCGCGCTGCCGTGCATTGCGTGTGCCGGACTAAGTGTCCAATTCGACACTCGCGCGCCTGGGTTACAATAAATCTCGCTTATAGGCGACTGACAGGAGGGTCAATGAGCAAAGCTGATCAGCAGTTTGTAACCATGTGCCGCGATATCTTGGACCATGGCACCACCACCGAGGGCCAAAAGGTCCGTCCGGTGTGGGAGGACGGCACCCCTGCCTATACCATTAAAAACTTTGGTGTCACGGCGCGCTATGATCTGCGCGAGGAGTTCCCCGCGCTTACCTTGCGCCGCACGGCGCTTAAGTCTGCGATGGACGAGATCCTGTGGATCTATCAAAAGAAGTCCAATAACGTGCATGATCTCAACAGCCATATCTGGGATGAGTGGGCCGATGAGACCGGTTCCATCGGTAAAGCCTACGGCTATCAGATTGGTCAGAAGAGCCATTACGTCGAGGGCGACTTCGACCAGATGGACCGTGTGCTGTACGACCTTAAGCACACGCCGTATAGTCGCCGCATTATGACCAATACGTACGTGTTTAGCGATCTGTCCGAGATGCACCTTT
This sequence comes from uncultured bacterium, assembly GCA_905215945.1. Classification (GTDB taxonomy): domain Bacteria; phylum Actinomycetota; class Coriobacteriia; order Coriobacteriales; family Coriobacteriaceae; genus Collinsella. Next base: position 936 of record CAJMRZ010000154.1, read on the forward strand.
ATCCGTGCGCCTATAGCGTGACCTATAACGTGACGCAGCGTCCTCAGGACGACAAGCCGACGCTCAACATGATTCTCAACCAGCGCAGCCAGGACATTTTGGCCGCGAACAACTGGAACGTGTGCCAGTACGCCATTTTGCTGATGATGGTCGCGCAGTCGGTCGATATGATTCCCGGTGAGCTGCTGCACGTGATCGCCGACGCCCATATCTATGATCGTCATGTCGATATCGTCCGCGAGCTTATCGAGCGTCCGCAGTTTGCGGCACCCAAGGTAACGCTCAACCCCGATGTGCATGACTTCTATGCGTTTACGACCGATGACCTGATCGTCGAGGGCTATGAGCACGGCCCGCAGGTCAAGAACATTCCCATTGCGGTGTAGGTGGTGCTCATGACGTGTAAGCTATCTGCTATCGTCGCCGTGTGTGACGATTGGGGCATTGGGTGCGAGGGCGACATGGTGGTGTCCAATCGCGCCGATATGCGCCATTTTGTGGCCTGCACCAAGGGCTGCCCGGTTATCATGGGACGCAAGACGCTGCTGAGTTTTCCCGGCGGGCGTCCGCTCAAGAACCGCCGCAATATCGTGCTTACGCGCGATATGGGCTTTACCCACGAGGGCGTCGACGTGGTGCATAGCGTTGACGAAGCGCTCTCTGCGGTTGCCGATGAGCTCGTTGCCTGGGTGATCGGTGGCGGCGATGTCTATCGGCAGTTTTTGCCGTACTGCGTGGAGGCCGAGGTCACTCATAACCACTGCGTCCATCCCGTGGACACGTACTTTCCCGACTTGGACGCCGATCCCGCGTGGGAGATTGCGCAGCGTAGCGGGGTCGCGACGATTGCCGCCGGTGAGGGTGACGAGGGCGTCAATTATGAGTTCGTGACGTATCGTCGCATCGAGGCGTAAATCGTCTGGCGTGAACGGTATCATCGGGTTGATTGAATGCATGGGGCGGCGCTTAGCGTCGCCTCGTTTGGTATAGATGTGCTGTAAAGAAGGGTGCGGGCTGGCTGCTATGACTGATGCCGTTGAGGTTCTGCGAATTGATTCGCTCGAGGACGAGCGGCTCGATGCCTACGTGCGACTGACCGAGCGTGAGCTTCGCTGCGTGCTGGAGCCGCAGAAGGGCATTTTTATCGCTGAGAGTGCCAAGGTCATCGAGCGTGCGGTTCGCGCCGGATATGAGCCGGTGAGCTTTCTTCTGGGCGAGCGCTGGCTCGACCAGATGATGCCGCTGTTTGACCAGCTTGTCGTGCGCGAGGGAGCGGGTCCGGTTCCCGTGTTCGTGGCCTCCATGGAGCTCATGGAGCAGTTGACGGGCTTTAACGTGACGCGCGGCGCGCTGGCGGCGTTCCGTCGCCCGCGTCAGATTCCGGTTGATGAGTTCTTGGGCGGCGTCGTCGAGGCGGCGGGGGATCGTCCGGTGCGCGTGTGCGTGCTTGAGGGTATTGTTGATCACACCAATGTTGGCGCGATTTTCCGCTCGGCTGCCGCATTGAACGTTGACGGTATTTTGGTCAGCCCTACGTGCTGCGACCCGCTGTACCGTCGCTCGGCCCGCGTGAGCATGGGCACCGTGTTTCAGGTGCCGTGGACGCGCATTGGCAGCGAGGCTCGTGTGTGGCCGCATGATGGTCTGAGCGCGTTGCACGATGCCGGTTTTTCGTGTGCCGCTATGGCGTTGACGGACGATTCCGTATCGCTGGACGATCCCGTGCTGCAGGAGATTGACCGCTTGGCAATCTTTATGGGTACCGAGGGTGCCGGCTTGGGCGCCAAGACCATTGCCGGCTGTGACCACGCGGTGCGCATTCCGATGGCGCACGGGGTCGATTCGCTCAACGTGGCCGCGGCGAGCGCCGTCGCCTTTTGGCAGCTGTGCCCGCACGTGAGCAATGAGTATCACTACCAGCCGGGTTTGTATCACTAGGCAGATATTTTGCACTGGGCTCTGATTCGGGGTGTTTCGGTCGACGCCGGTCGGTGCTAAGCTGGTATTTGCTTTGGTCTTAAATTGCCGTTTTGTTGTTTAACATACGTTGGCGGGGAGGGCGTGTGGCTAAGAAATCTACGGCTATCGATGTAACGCAGGGTGTCATTTGGCAACAGCTGCTGTCGCTGTGCGTTCCCATCTTTTTTAGTTCGTTTTTTCAGCAGGCCTACACGCTTATCGGTACGTATATCGTCGGCCAGTTTGGCGGCAAGCTCGCGCTGGGTGGCATTCAAGCCACGATGGTGCTCACCGAGCTCTGCATTGGCTTTTGCGTTGGCGTCGGCGCCGGCTGCGCGGTCATTACCGGTCAGTATTTTGGCCAGCACGATGATGAACGACTGAGTCGTTCGGTTCACACGGCCATGACGCTCGCGCTGGTGGGCGGTATCGTTTTCTCGATTCTTGGCATAGTGTTCGTTGAGCCCATGCTGGTGCTTATGAACACGCCGCATGAACTATTGGCCGAGGGCGTGGCCTATGCTCGCTGTTATTTTGCCGCGATGGTTGCGGCACTGCTGCTTAATATGGGAACCGCACTGCTGCGTGCCGTGGGCGACACACGCGGGCCCGCCGTGATCATTGCCTCTGGCTGCCTTGTTAACGTGGTGCTGGATATCATCTTTGTCGCTGTGTTGCATATGGAGGCGCTGGGCTGCGGCATCGCGGTGGCGCTGACCATTTGCTCCAATGCAACGATGATCGTGTTGCGCATGATGCGCGCTCCGGGTGCATGGCGTCTTTCGCTGTCTAAGCTCGGTATCGATCGCGGTATTTGCAAGAGTATGATCTCGTGTGGTCTGCCACTCGGTTTTCAATCGGCTGCCTATTCGATCTCGAACGTGCTGATCCAGGTATCGGTTAATTCGTTTGGCGCCGATGTCACGACTGCTTGGGGTCTATCTGGGCGCCTGGATGGCATTATCTGGATGGTGACCGAGGCGCTCGGCGTATCGATCACTACGTTCTCGGCGCAGAACTTTGGCGCGCGCAACTACGAGCGCATGCGCAAGGGCTACCATACGTCGCTCGTGCTGTCGTTTATGCTCATTGGTGGCCTGTCTGCCGTGCTGCTGGTGTTCTCGGGCCCGCTGTCGCGTTTGTTTGTCGACGATGCTTCGATTTCGGCGTACACCACGACTATCCTCCATTTCATTGCGCCGTTCTATGCGATTTTCTCGATTATCGAGAACGCGTCGGGCTCCATTCGTGGTGCCGGCGTGAGCTTGCAGCCCATGCTGCTCACGATTTTTGGCACCGTCGTGCTCAGGGTGATCTGGGTGTTTGCGATTATGCCGTTCGATCCGTCGCTTGAGCACCTGCTGCTGGTCTACCCTGCAACCTGGCTCATCACCGCCACGATGTTCACCATCTACCACCATAGCGGCAACTGGCTCGGCCGCGCCACCGCCTAATGATCCGTATGAGACGGAGGAAAAAGGATCATTTCTCTCCGTCTTGATGTCGATGATCCGTTTTCCTCCGTCCCTTTTGGATCATTTAGTATTCGATGCCTTGGCGGGCTAGGAGGCCTTCGTCGAAGTAGTGTTTGATGGGACGCATTTCGGTGACTAAGTCCGCGAGGTCGGCCAACGGC
>CAJMRZ010000155.1 GCA_905215945.1 uncultured bacterium
AGGCCGCTAAACAGTCCGTATTTCACCGCAACTTATGAGGGTGCGCATGGGATGCAAAGGAGTGTCCCGAGGTGCCGGCATAAAAGGAACGTCCCTATCTGCCGGGCTTGGGATACCATGGTGGCACCCTAACGAAAGGACGATGTATGGCACATGTCGATGAACAGCGTGTGGCGCGCGTGCTCGATGCGCTCGAGGCTCAGCACCCCGGCGCACAGCTGCTTGTAAACGACCCGTGGTCGATTTACTACCTGACCGGCTTTTATGCCGATATGTTCGAGCGTTTTTGCGGCGTGCTGCTCGCACGCGATGCTGAGCCCGTGATCTTGGTCAACGCGCTGCATCAGTTGCCCGAGTATGACAATGCGCGCGTTGCCTACCACACCGATACCGACGTCGTGGCCGACGCCATCGCTCGCGAGGTCGATCCGACCAAACCACTCGGCATCGATACCGTCATGCGCTCCGGCTTTTTGATGCCGCTCATGGAGCGCCACGCCGCCAGCGAGTTTTTCCTGGGCGACTTTGCCGTCACCGCCGCACGCACCTACAAGGATGCCGCCGAGCAGGAGCTCATGCGCGCGTCCTCGGCAGCCAACGACGCCGTGATGGCCGACGCCATCAAGCTCGTCCACGAGGGCGTGACGGAGCGCGAGATTGCCGACCAGATGCTCGGCCTGTATCGCAAGCACGGTTGCGAGGGCTTTAGCTTTCCGCCGATCGTGAGCTTTGGCGCCAACGCCGGCGACCCGCATCACGAACCCGACGATACGGTACTCAAGCGCGGCGACGTGGTGCTGTTCGACATTGGCGGGCGACGCTGCAACTACTGCTCGGACATGACGCGCACGTTCTTTTGGGGCGAGCCGGACGAGGAGACGGCGCGCATCTACGACATCGTGCGCCGCGCCAACGAGGCCGCCGAAGCGCTCATCGCACCGGGCGTGCGCATGTGTGACCTGGACCGCGCCGCACGCGACGTGATTGAGAATGCTGGCTATGGGCAGTACTTTACGCATCGCCTGGGTCACTCGATCGGCCTGCAGGACCACGAGCCGGGCGACGTCTCGCTCGTCAACGAGCAGGTTGTCGAGCCGGGCATGACCTTCTCCATCGAGCCGGGCATCTACCTCCCCGGCCGCACCGGCGTCCGCATCGAGGACCTGGCCCTAGTTACCGAGTCCGGCGTCGAGATTCTCAACGCCTACCCCCACGATCCGGTCCGCCTAGACTAGGCAATGCGGCAAAGGGGCTGTCCCTTTGCCGCATTGCGATTACGCCGCGCCACGAAAACGGCCCATCTACTACGTTCAACCCGCATGGGTCGACCATGCGGGTCTTTTTTTAAAACCAGCAAGCCGTCTACCTGCAGTTTTAATTTCGCGATGTTCCGTGTGGTCGAGGGTAGTCGCCAAAACGTAGTAGATAGCCCCATTTCGTGGCAAGCGAGTCAACTCGGGGCACAGGGCAGCTAAAAAAGCCCCGTCCCAAATTGGCCGCTTTTGAGTTGCGGTGATATACGGACTGTTTGGGGCTCCTGGCTTGTAAAACAGTCCCTATTTCACCGCAACTAATGAGGGGACGGGATTAGCGCAGCAGGCCGGCTACTTCGCCGGCTAGGGTGATAGTGCCGGCGGCAACGAAAGCCTCGCCAGCGGCATCGAAGGCAGCGAGGGCCTCGGGCACGCTCGGGTATACGCCCGCGAGCTTATCGGCGTCCACAAGGGCGGCGAGCTCCTCTGCCGGCAGAGCGCGATCGGAATCGGTCTGGGTCACGACCACGCGGGGGAACGCCGGAACCAAAACGTCAACGATACCCGCCACGTCCTTATCGGCCAGCGCGGCGCACAGCAGCGTGGGGCGGTTCTCCACACACGGATCGATCTCGTCCAGCGCGCTCACAAAGTTCTCGCAGCTCTGAGGGTTATGGCAGGCGTCGATCAGCTTGAGCGGATTGGTTCCCAGCACATCAAAGCGACCCGGCGTGGGGCAGCCCATAAGCGACGAATCCAGCGCATCGTGGTCAAGCTCGCGGCCCAGATAGCCCTCGCATAGCATAATCGCGCACGCGGCATTCTGCGGCTGATAGGCCGGCTTGACCATACTCGACGTATAGATCGCACGCGGCGTGGTGCAGCTAAACTCAATCGTGTCGCCCACATGCGCCGGCACCTTAGTCGTGGCAAGACTCACCACGAGCGGCACGACGCCGCACTCGCGACAACGGGCATCCATCACACGCTGAACACTCGCCTCATGCGTGCCCTCGCCCAAAACAACCAAGCGCCCGGGTTTGATAACCGCAGCCTTCTCCCCCGCAATGGCTTCGAGCGTATCGCCCAAAATGCGTGTGTGATCGAGCCCAATGCCCGTAATGGCAACGGCGACGGGATCAGTCGCGCTTGTGGCGTCCCAACGCCCGCCCATGCCAACCTCGAGCACGGCAACATCCACCGCGGCCTCGGCAAACACTACAAGAGCGGCAGCCGTCAGCAGGTCAAACGGCGTGATGGAATAGGCACGCTCCCCCGCCGCCACACGGTGCGCATTCACGCGACGCCCCGCCTCGACAGCTGCCGAAACGCCACGGGCAAAGGCCTCGTCGCTCACGACGCACCCATCAACCTCCATGCGCTCGGGATAGCGCACCAGCTGCGGCGACGTATACAGCGCGGTCTTGAGCCCCTCACCACGAAGAATGGCAGCCGAAAAACGCGTAGTCGAAGTCTTGCCATTGGTACCGGCAACCTGAATGCAATCGAAATACTCGTCCGGACGCCCCAGCTCATCGAGCATATCGACGACCGTCTCAAGCAGAGGACCAGCATCCCCAGAAATCCGCCCCGTATCAGCAGCCAAAGCAACGGCATCATCAAACGAAAGCAACTCAAACGAAAAAGGAACGACATACGACCCAGAACGCTTAGCCATAACCCAAAGTCCCCTCAACATAAAAAGAGGCCCGAATCAACAACGAGCCCCTCCCATTCAAAATATCAGCCAAACACCGCTTTGCAGCGACCTCAAGGCCGCAACCAAGTGGCCCTACCAGGCAGCGGACGCCCCCGTAACCGCTATGGGAGCGGTTTGGGGCTTTGCTCGATACAAGTTCCGCACGCAAAGGACAGCACTTAATGTGCTGTCCGTCTTGCGCAGGACTGTCCGAGCAGGGAGCCTTACATACCTCCGCCCGGACAGACGTTTCAGTTATGAGCGACCCGCTACTTGATCTTGGTCGTACCCGGTGCCAGGTTGGGGTCGGTCTCGTTGGCCTCGGTCTGGAAGTGCTCGGTGTACACGTTCTTGCCGTCGCGGAACATCTCGTAGTACTGCATCTTGGCGTAATCCTCGCGCGCCTTGGTGGCGGCTGCGGCAGCGGCGTCGTCGCCGGTGACGTTGGAGGAGAGCGCCCAGCGCAGGCTGGCGTCCTCGTAGCCCACCGAGTTGATGGCGGGCAGCGACTCACGCAGCGTCATGTGCGCCTTCTGGTAGTCGGAGAGGGGTGCGCCGATCAGCTGCATAAGCTGCGTGGACAGGTAGTTGGTGGACAGGTCGTCGACCTCGCTCGTCTGGTCGCAGCCGGCAACGTCGTAGTTGGCCCAGATGATGTAGTCGGTCTGCCACAGACGCTCCTGATGCGTGGCGTCGTCCTCACCGGTAAACCACTTGTCGTTGAACTTGGACGGGAAGAACGGCTGGTGATCGCCCCAGAACACCACGACCACCTTGCGGTCGAGCTTGCTCAAGGCATTGAGGAAGTAGCGCAGCGCCTGATCGGACTGCTCGATGCACGAGACATACTCATCGACATCGGACAGCGTGCCGTCCTCGACGGTCTTAGCGTCCAGGTCGGTCGTGTCGATGTTCAGGTGCATTTGCTTGTCGGCCGGCAGCAGGCCCGTGTCGTAGCCCGAGTGGTTCTGCATGGTCACGTCGAAGATAAACTGCGGATCGGCGTTCTGGTCGAGCAGCTCAAGAATCTTGTCGTAGGTCGCCTGGTCGGTCACCATACCGCGCAGGGTGTCGGCTCCCTGGAAGTCGTTGATGGACAGGAACTGGTCAAAGCCAAAGTCCTTGTACACGTTCTCGCGGTTCCAGTTGGTCGCGTGGTTGGGGTGCATGGCGGTGGTGGAATAGCCGAGCGACTTGAACTGCTCTGCCAGATTCCCGGTCGTTTCCATGTTGTAGATGGTGTAGGGGTACACGCCCGACCCGAGGTTCGCCATCGAGTTGCCGGTGAGGAACTCGAACTCGCTGGCGCTGGTGCCCGCGCCGAACACCGAGGTGTAGGCGTGGCCATACACCGCGTTGTCCAGGGAGCGGATGTAGTTGGTGACGCTGGCGCTGAGGGTCAGGTTTCCGTAGTCCTCAAAGTCGGCCCAGGACTCGTTCATGATGGCCACAATATTGGGCCGCTCCGCGCCCACCTGCGGGGTGTCGGCGGGGGAGACCTGGGACATAATCTGGCTCAGGCGCTCGTAGGTGACGCCATCCGGCTCCTCCACCG
>CAJMRZ010000156.1 GCA_905215945.1 uncultured bacterium
GAGCCCGCCAATGGTGACGAGGGCGAATGGCGGATAGTCGAGCTCTCGGCAACACTTATAAACCTCGCTGCCGTCGCCCACGACCACAGGAAGGTAGATGACAGGCGCGCTTTCCGTATGATTCGAATAAACGGTTATCTGCTTTTGATGCGCTTCCATGACGGGCTTCTCTCAGTGTTGTGATATCGGCAGCCCCAATTGTCGCACGCCAGCGTATGCCGGTTGGGCTAGACCAAAGACAATCTCGTGCATCCCCTGCGGACGCATATGGAAAACGCCACCGCCGGAGGGGAGCTCGGCGGTGGCGTTGTTAAACGGTGCTGGGGTTCGGGGCCTTCGCGGGAGCTGCCATGTGCGCAGAGGCGTCTAAGAACGCTTACGGCTCGCCATGGTGCCTGCGGCGATAGCGGCTGTTCCCGCAAGGACGGTTGCCACGATGGCCGCACCCGAGGTGTCGCCGGTTGCCGCGAGCACGCCGGTAGTCTTGGCTTTCGTGGTTGAAGCCGCAACGGCCTTGGTCGGCTTTGAGCCCTCAGGCTTGGGGTTCTGCTTGGACTCCGCGGGCTTGCTTTCTGCGGGCTTGGTCTCGTCGGGCTTGGGGTCTTCCGGCTTGGCTACCTCGGGAGGTGCGATGGTCGTACTTTTGGCGACTGCTTTGATATAGAGGGAGTCGACCGTGGCGTCGCCCGTGCCGATGGCCTGGCCTGCCTCGTAGATGCCGTCACGGAGCTTGCGATAGTCAATGACCTTGCCGCCTTCGGGCGTCTGGATGGCGGCGTTCTCAATCTTGATGGTGCCGATTGTCTTGCCGTCAGCGCTCATGGCACGGGCAAAGATTGCCGCTGTATCTCCTTCGGCCGTTACCTTGCTGCGGATGATCGAGATGACTGCGGGTGTGACGCCCTCGCTGGTCTGGGCGATGATGCCGATGTTCTCGCCTTGGGGTTCGCGCCTCGTCTCGCCATCTTGGTTTTCGCTGTAGGGGATGGGGCCGTCGCCGTTCTCGACATAGCGGGCTATGGCCTTGACAACGGAGTCGCTGATGTAGATGTGGCCGCCCTTCTCGTTGGGTCGATCGTTTCTGGTGGAGAATGCAGCCGAAACCTCGCCTTCCGCAAACGCGTCCACGGTGGAGCCGTTCTTGATGTCGATGTCGCCCCCGTCAGTGATGAGGGCGATGGCCTGGCCGCCGTTCGCGCTGGTACGGACCGTCACGGTCGCGTGATCGAGCGTAACGCCCTTGTGGGCATAGACGCCATATTCAACACCGCTTGCGTCAAGGGAGGCGTTCGTGACCGCGAGACTGCCCTCAGTGTCGACGGCAAGATATCCCTCGGCGTTTGCCTTGACCTGGCTGCCGTCCGAGATGTTGATATTGCCGCCGCTCCAAAGGGCCTCACCATCGGCTGAGCTTGCCTCGACCGTCCCGTCACCCTTGATGGTGAGGTTCTTGTCGGCTCCAATACCCTTGTCCTTGGTAGCCCTGGCGGTGACGGCTCCGCTGTCGTCAATCGTGATATTGCCGTTTGCCCTGATGCCATCCGATGCACCCGTGGCGTTGACGTTGCCCGAACCTTTGATAGCGAGATCACCTCCGGCATTGATGGCATCAAACCCAGTGCTCGTGGCGTTGACGGATCCGGCTCCGTCGATGTTGATATTACCCGTGGAGAGGATAGCGTCCTCAGTAGATGTCACGCTGAGCGTGCCGCCCTCGTTGCCTTGGATATTGAGCTCGGCATTCTCGTTAGTGCCATGAGAAACGTTGATGCTTTCGATCCATTCGGCAGTGACGATGTTGGTTCCCGAGTAATTCACGTTGAGCTTCCCTGCGGCCTGGATCTCGCCGCCGTTATAGTTGTTGAGCTTCAAGTCGTCGGCGCCGTCCCACGACCAGGTACCGGCCTCGTCGCTCGCCGCGGTGTTGTACTTGTTGCCGCCGACCTTGACCCATTCCGCTGCGAGCGAGACGCTCGGCATGAGCAGCGAGCTCACCGTGAGCGCGCACACGGCGCCCGCGACGATGCGGCGCGTCACGCGGCGCCAGCTGCCGTGTGCGAGCAGCGTGTGACGGCGCACGTCGGGCTCGACAAAATGGGCTCCAGAGGTTTTGTCATTGCGCTTGGGGGTCGTGAACAAGGCGGCCATGGTTACTCCCATCCTCATAGGGCCTATGCGATTACGCCCAGCATATCTGCAGGATGTAGCCGGCGGTAGTGCCGTTTGGAGGGCAAAATGTCCAAAACTTGGGAAGCAATGTATCGCGCGTCCGTGCGTTGCCTGGCTTTAAAAGAAAAGCGCGGAGCCGCTCGATGCGACTCCGCGCTTTGGTGTTCTGCTTTGGCAGCTTTGCCGCTACGCTACAAAGAAGTAGACGAGGAAGGCAAGGGCTGCGATCCACATGAGCGGCTTGATCTTGGAGGCCTCGCCCTTAAAGAGCGCGACGATCACGTAGGCGATAAAGCCTAGGCCAATGCCGGCAGAGATGGAGTAGGTGAAGGGCACGCCGGCGACAATCATGAACGCCGGGAAACCCTGCGACACGTCGGACCAGTCGATCTCGGAGGCCTCGCTCATCATGAGGTAGCCGACGTAGACCAGAGCACCGCAGGTGGCGGCGCTGGAAACGATGGTGACGATGGGGGAGAAGAACGCGGCGAGAATGAACAGCACGCCGGTGGTGACGGAGGTGAGGCCCGTGCGGCCACCGTCGGCGGCGCCGGAAGTGGACTCGACGAAGGTGGTGATGGAGGAGACACCCATGAAACCGCCCACAGCAGCGGCGGCGGAGTCGACGATCAGGATCTCCTTGATATTTTCGACGTTGCCGTCGTCGGTGAGGAACTCGCCCTGCTTGGCCACGGCCATCGCGGTGCCCATGGTGTCGAAGAAGTCACTCATGAGCAGCGAGAACGAGATGACGAGGAGCGCGGGGTCGGTAAGGACCTTGACGATGGCGGGCACGCCGCCGGCGTCGGCGATAGGGCCACCGATGCTCGAGAAGTCGAGCGGGGCGATGATGCCGGTCGGAGCCTGGGTCACACCTAGGGGGATACCGGCGATGACGGCGACGACGATGCCGATGAGCAGCGAGCCGGGGACGTTGCGGCAGGCGAGGGCGACCGTCACCAGGATGGAGATGATGCCGACGATGAAGGTGGGGGAGGTGATGTCGCCCAGACCGACGAGTGTACCGGCGCCAGCGGTGATAATGCCGGCATCGCACAGGCCAATCATGGCGATGAACAGGCCCAGACCCACCGAGATGGCGTGACGCAGGACAACCGGGATGGCGTCCATGATGGCCTCGCGCAGGCCACAAAGCACGAGCAGCAAGATGACGACGCCCTCAAGGAAGATGACGCTCATGGCCACGTGCCAGTCACCGCCGCAGACGGTGGTGGTGATTCCAGCGATCATCGCGTTGACGCCTAAGCCCGACGCGCAGGCGAGCGGGCGGTTGGCGAAGATGCCCATGCAGATGGTCATGATGCCGGCGCCCAGGCAGGTGGCGCAGGCGAGCGCTCCCGCATCGATGCCAGCGCCCGAGAGCACCGCGGGGTTGACGGCGATGATGTAGGCCATCGCCAGGAATGTTGTCAGTCCAGCGCGAAGTTCGGTCCCGATTGTGGACTTGCGCTCACTGACGTGAAAAAGTTCGTCCATGCATACCCTTTCCTTGTTCGGCCCCGAGTTTAGGCCGATTGACACGAACGCTCCCACTATAGCCCCTTTACGACGCTGTTGTTCCTCGCATGTTGATGTTCGGCGCTTTGTAGCAGACGGACGGTATTTTTCGCATGAAAATGTGTGGGTACCGTATACTTAAGCGGTTACAACGACCCCTATGGAGGAACGTATGATTAAAGAGCTTTGCCACGACGAGGCTATCCTGTCCCAGCGTTGCGAGGTTGCGACCGTCGAGGACGAGTCGGTCGCACAGGACCTGATCGATACCATCAAGTCGCTCGACGATGCCGGCTGCCTTGCCGCTAACCAGATTGGCGTTACCAAGAAGGTTTGCGTCTACCTGGACGATGCCGGCGAGCCCCACGTGCTCTACAACCCCCGTCTGGTGTTTGGCCTGGGCGCCAGCAAGATGGAGGAGAGTTGCCTGACGCACGAGGAGGTCACCAAGTCCACGCGCTATATCAAGTGCAAGGTTGCCTTTGATCAGATTGTCGACGGCAAGATGAAGGAGTGCCGCCGCGACTACGCGGGCTTTGAGGCACAGATGATCCAGCATATGATCGATCACTGTCTTGGAAAGTTGGTCTAAGGGGACCAAAGCACCGCACCTTGCCGCTCAATCGTCGCTCGCGTACCTTAAGCACGCTTCGCTCCTCTTTCGTGGCAATCTGCGGCACTTTGACCCCTTAGACGACCTGCGGGGTTAACTTGGTTGAGTTTATCCTGCTTGAATAGCCCGGGCATGACATTGTGAACTGCCTCCCATTTCTTGGACATGAGAAATGGGAGGCTTTCTTTATGCGCG
>CAJMRZ010000157.1 GCA_905215945.1 uncultured bacterium
GCTGCGGGTCGTCGATCTTTTCGCCCGCGACCGCCTCACGTGCTAGAGAGCGCACGAGCTCAACGGACTTTTTGCTGGTCAGGAGCTTGTGATGTTCGCCGGCAAGGGTGCCCATAGCATCCGCGCGGGCCGCGGCACCGTTGGCGGGGGCAATCGTCGCGCCATCGAACTCGGCAATCTTGAGCAGGTACTCGCGGGTCCACAGTTTGCCTTCGAGCTTGCGGAGCTTCTTGATGCCCTTGCCCGCCTTGGCGTTCTTAGAGGCCTTGGCCACGGCAGCCTTGGCCTTCTTATCGAGTTTCTTTCCCATACCTATATCCTTGATCTCGCAGACCGGACGCCACGGATGGGCGTGCGGCCAGTTTGCACAGCTACCTGCCTTGTACCCAGTGCGAACAAAACGGAACGCGGCGATATGCTCGCAGAATGTGTTATCCTATAGCCCAATGCGTTGACGGAGAGGGTTTTGCCCGCCGCGTCGCCGGCAAGAGAGGGAAGGTCATGGGCTGCAAGCCTTCCTGCGGTGGCAAGGGCCAAGCGTTCACTCCCGAGCAGCGACCTCAACGGGCGCGCGGCCAGCGGCGGCGAAGCCCCAGTAGGGAAGCCGTGAGCCTCGCGATAAGGGGCGCAGAGTGGGCACGGCGGGCCAGACATCCGCCGGGTCAAACAAGGTGGTACCGCGGAATTTAACCGTCCTTGGGCAATGCACATGCCCGAGGGCGGTTTTTTGTTACCGAACCGGGCCGCGTTTTCGCAACGCCAGGCGGCGGCAGTCGTCCCGGCGAGCGGGGAACGCGAGAGACGAAAGGGAAGACATGAGCCTGATTGATGATCTGGTCAAACTCGAGGAAGAGGCCAAGGAGCTCGTCGCAAGCGCCGACGACGCCGCCAAGCTCGAGGCTGCGCGCGTTGAGCTGCTCGGCCGCAAGGGTCGCATCACCGGCCTGATGCGCATGATGGGCAAGCTCGCCCCCGAGGATCGTCCCGTGATGGGCAAGCGCGCCAACGAGATGCGCCGGCTGATCGAGGGCATGCTCGACGAGCGCACCACCGAGATGAAGGCCGCCGCCCTCAAGCACGCACTCGAGCACGAGGCCGTCGACATCACGCTGCCGGGTATCCGTCCGCAGATCGGTCACCAGCACCTGATCAAGCAGATCATCGAGGAGGCCGAGGACATCTTCTGCGGCATCGGCTACACCGTCGAGTCCGGCCCCATGGTCGATACCTCCTACTACAACTTCACTGCGCTCAACGCCCCCATGGATCATCCGAGCCGCTCGGCCCGCGATACCTTCTACGTGGTCGACAACAACCCCGGCAGCGTCGCGCACCCCGAGGCTCACGCCCACGGCGAGTCCGACGTGCTGCTGCGCACCCAGACCTCGGGCATGCAGATCCACACCATGGAGTCGCAAAAGCCGCCCATCTACATGATCTGCCCGGGCACCGTCTATCGTCCCGACACGGCCGACGCCTGCCACCTGCCGCAGTTCAACCAGATCGAGGGTCTGGTCGTCGATGAGGGCATCACCTTTGGCGACCTCAAGGGCACGCTCGACTACTTTGTTAAATGCATGTTTGGCGAGGACCGCAAGACGCGTTACCGCCCGCACTTCTTCCCCTTCACTGAGCCTTCCTGCGAGGTGGACGTGAGCTGCCACGTGTGCGGCGGCAAGGGCTGCAACTTCTGCAAGCACAGCGGCTGGATCGAGATCCTGGGCTGCGGCATGGTCGACCCCAACGTCCTGATCAACTGCGGCATCGACCCCGAGAAGTACACCGGCTTCGCCTTTGGCATTGGCGCCGAGCGCGTCGCGGCCCTGCGCTACGACCTGCCGGACCTCAGAACGCTCATGACGGGCGATATGCGCTTCTTGAACCAATTTTAAGTTGACCTGTCCCGGCGGCTTCCCGAGCCACCGCACCTTGCCTTTCAATCGTCGGTTGCGTACCTAAGTACGCGGCCCTCCTCTTTCAAGGCAATCTGCGGCACCTCGGAAACCCGTCTCCGTAGCTGGATTTTTCCGTCTGTTTATTGCAGACGTTACAGATGAAAGGAGACCAGTTAGATGCGCGTTTCTTACGACTGGCTCAAGACCATGATCGATATTCCGGAGGATCCCAAGACCCTTTCGGACGAATATATCCGTACCGGCACCGAGGTCGAGGCGATCGACACCGTGGGCGAGTCCTTCGACCACGTGGTGACTGCCAAGGTGCTCACCAAGGCCCCGCACCCCGATAGCGACCACATGTATGTGTGCTCGGTCGACGTGGGTGACAAGAACCTCGACGCCGACGGCAACCCCGCTCCGCTGCAGATCGTCTGCGGCGCGCAGAACTTCGAGGCCGGCGACCACATCGTCACGGCAATGATCGGCGCCGTGCTTCCCGGCGACGTCAAGATCAAGAAGAGCAAGCTTCGCGGCGTCGTGTCCATGGGCATGAACTGCTCCGCGCGCGAGCTCGGTCTGGGCGGCGACCACTCCGGCATTATGATCCTGCCCGAGGATACGCCCTGCGGCATGCCGTTTGCCGAGTATGTGGGCTCGAGCGACACCGTGCTCGACTGCGAGATTACGCCCAACCGCCCCGACTGCCTGTCCATGATCGGCATGGCCCGCGAGACCGGCGCCATCTTCGACCGCGATTTCCACGTTGAGCTGCCCGCCATCAAGGCCGAGACCGGCCGCGCGACCGACGGCGAGCTTTCCGTCGAGATTGTCGACGAGGGCCTGTGCGACCGCTACGTTGCCCGCATCGTGCGCAACGTCAAGGTCGGCCCGTCGCCCGACTGGATGGTCAAGCGCCTCAACGCCCTGGGCGTGCGCCCGCACAACAACATCGTCGACATCACCAATTACGTGATGATGCTCACCGGCCAGCCGCTGCATGCCTTTGACCTGGACACCTTTGCCGAGCGCGATGGCCACCGTCGTGTGGTGGTTCGCGCCGCCCAGCAGGACGAGAAGTTCACGACGCTTGACGGCGAGGAGCGCGTGCTCGACGCCGGTATGGGCCTCATCACCGACGGCGAGCGTCCTGTGGCGCTGGCCGGCGTTATGGGTGGCATGGATTCCGAGATTGAGGACGACACCGTCGACGTGATGGTCGAGAGCGCCTGCTTCAACGCCGGCCGCACCTCGCACACCAGCCGTGACCTGTCGCTGATCTCTGACGCCTCCATCCGCTTTGAGCGCCAGGTCGACGAGACCGGCTGCGTGGACGTCGCCAATGTGACGTGCGCGCTCATCGAACAGATCGCCGGCGGCGAGGTTGCTCCCGGCTACGTCGACGTGTTCCCCGCGCCCAAGACCATCGACAGCATTAAGCTGCGCCTGGCCCGCGTACACGCCATCTGCGGTGCCGACATCGAGCCCGACTTTATCGAGCGTTCGCTCATCCGCCTGGGCTGCACCGTCGAGCGCGACGGCGAGGACTTTATGGTCACGCCGCCGAGCTTCCGTCCCGACCTGCCGCGCGAGATCGACCTGATCGAGGAGGTCCTGCGCCTGTGGGGCATGGGCCGCGTGACGGCGACCATCCCGGCTGCCAAGAACCACATTGGCGGCCTGACTCGCGAGCAGAAGCTCACCCGTAAGGTCGGCGAGATCCTGCGCGCCTGCGGCCTCAACGAGACCACGACCTTTGGCTTTGCCGCCCCGGGCGACCTGGAGAAGATCGGTATGTCCACCGAGGGCCGCGGCTGCCCCGTGGTTCTCATGAACCCGCTGGTGGCCGAGCAGACCGAGATGCGCCGCTCGCTGCTACCGGGCCTGCTGCAGTCCGTAGCCTACAACGAGGCCCACGGCACGCCCAATGTGCACCTGTACGAGGTCGGCAGCTTGTTCCACGGCCGCGAGAACGCCAGCCTGCCCAAGGAGACCAAGTCCGTAGCGGGTGTGCTCTCGGGCCAGTGGAGCGAGCAGTCCTGGAACATGAAGTACCGCAAGCTGCGCTTCTTCTTTGGCAAGGGTGTTGTCGAGGAGCTGCTCGCCCAGCTGCGCATCGAGAAGGTTCGCTTCCGCCCCGTCGAGGGCGAGGGCTATGCCTTCCTGCAGCCGGGTCGTGCTGCCGAGGTCCTCTCGGGCGGCACCGTGCTGGGCTGGGTTGGCGAGATCCACCCCGAGGCACGCGAGGCTATGGGCATTGACGAGGTCGTCGTTGCCTTTGAGCTCGACCTGGACAAGCTGATCAAGGGCGCCCGCAACCAGGAGAACTACCGTGAGTTCTCGCAGTACCCGGCCGTTGAGCACGACCTTGCTATCGTGGTCGACAACACTGTGACCTGCGAGGATCTTGAGCGTCGTATTACGAGTGCCGGCGGCAAACTGCTCGAGGGCGTGCGCTTGTTCGATGTCTACCGCGATCCGGTCCGCATCGGCAAGGGCAAGAAATCCATGGCCTTTGCGCTTACGTATCGCTCCGACGACCACACGCTCACCAGCGAAGAGGTCGAAAAAGCGC
>CAJMRZ010000158.1 GCA_905215945.1 uncultured bacterium
TTTCCTCGTTGGCCTCTTCCCTGCCGCGCGAGGTGAACTCATAGTGATACAGCTCGGCGTAGGGCGTATAGATGGTGCGGTAGCCCGCCTCCCATACGCGCAGGCAAAAGTCTGCGTCGTTAAAGCCAACGGCGAATTCCTCGTTGTAGCCGCCGACGCGCTCAAATACGCCGCGTCGCACCATCTGGCAGGCACCCGTTACGGCGCTAAAGTTGCCCGGGCGCACGGCACGGGCAAGATAGCCCTCGCGCTTTGCCGAGAAGTCCTGGTTGGCATGGGCAAGTGCGCCACGCACGCCAACCAAAATGCCGGCATGCTGCACCAGATGATCGGCAAAGTAGAGTTTGGCGCCCACCACGCCCGCATCGGGACGCTGCAGATATCCCATCATCTCTTCTATAAAGTTGGGACTTATGACCTCGGTATCGTTATTAAGCAGCAACAGATAATCGCCCTTAGCGTGCTCAACGCCAAAGTTAATGATCTGGGAGTAATTGAACTCGCCCGGCCAGAACACAACGCGCGCGATACCCTTGCCTTTGGATGCTGCAGCCACGCGCTCTGGCAGGGTTTCGTAATACGCAAACGTCTCCGGGTCTTCGCTGTTGTTCTCCACCAAGACGATCTCGTAGTTGGCATACGTGGCTTTCTGGGCGATCGACATCACACAGGCATCGAGCGTCTCAACGTGGTCCTTAGTGGGGATCACAATGCTCACCAGCGGCGCAGGCTCCGGCAGCGCATAGCGCATGCGGTAGACAAACGGCGTCTCGGTCTCCTCGACCGTTCCGCAAATACCCAGCGCGTTAAAGTGGCGCCGAAGCGCAAGGCGCCCGGCCTCGATGGCATACGGCTTGCTATCGGCAGACCCATCGGCGGTCGACCCCGGATGAACGCGCCAGTGATACAGCACGTGCGCAACATGCTTAAACCGCGCGCCCGCCGCAAGGCAGCGAAGCGTCAGGTCGTAGTCCTGGGCGCCCGCAACGTCTTCTGGGGACGTGCCAATGCGATCAATAAGCGCCTTCTCCACCATCAGGAAATGCGTCACGCAGTTATGGCTATAGAGCAGGTCAACGTTGAGTTTGGTCTTAAAGACCGGCTGGCCCCACTCCCCCGTTTTCTGGAACATGTCCTCGTCGCAGAACAGGACCTGGGGACGCTCGCCCTCGGCAGCCTTGTTCAGCGCGGAAACATACTGGAATAACGCGTCCGGTTCCAGAATGTCGTCATGGTCCAAGAACGCGATGTAGTCTCCAGTCGCCTGCTGAATACCAGCGTTGGTGTTGAGCACAATGCCGCCGTTGCCAGGCAGCTCAATACGACGACCCCGCTCGTCATTGGCGGCAGCCGCAAGATTGGCCACCGCATCCCATTCGGGCGAGGCGTCCATAAGCAGCAATTCCCAGTTGTCATAGCCCTGAGCTAGCACCGAGTCCAGCAGCTCGCGCAGGTAGACCCGATCTGTCTTGTAGCACGGCACCACAATGCTCACGAGCGGTCTATAGGCAAAGGCCGCCGAAGCGACACGCTGGCACGCCAAATCGGCCGGCTTTGCGCGATGCTGCTCAAACCAACGTCGATAAGCTGCGTCGTCTGCACGCGCGTCCTTCATGCGGTTCCAACTGTCGTCGACCATGCCGTTGTACAGGCGACCATCCATGGAGCAAAACCCGCTCTGGATCTGCTCTGTGGGATCGCTCACAATAGCGACAAAATCTCGTATATCCTGAGGCATCTCAACGCTCAGATACGTTTTATTGACGCAGCATCCGTTCTGTTGCGGCACATCGACCTGCGACTCAAACACATGCACGGTGACATCGATGGCATTCATATACGTATCGAAGATCTGGAGCTCAGGTGCGCACTGGGGGTCTCCCGCCCAGGTAACCTCATAGCGCCACACCGCGCCGGCGTCTGCCGGCAAATAGCGAATGGCATCGATCTCGTAGCGGCCGCAGTGTTCGCCACGCTGCGCATCGCGGATAAGCGCACACAGCGCAGGCTTTGCTTTGTAGTTAATCTTGGATTCCAATTTGGCCACGCGGCTATCGAGACGAATAGAGCCCAACCTTTGGCCACCGGATGCAAAAACGACATTCATCGACGAGCCATCCAAAAACGGAAGCACCAAGACGGCGAGCTCGCGCTCGTAATCGGAAACAGAAGGGCAAAGCGCCAGCACACGGCCATGATCGACCGGGAACACCAGCGACGGCACACAAGAACCGCTCGTCGTCGCATGGGCAAACGCTTGAGGACCATCCCGCTCGATAAGCGCGGCGACATCCTGACCAGCAAAACGAAGCAGCACAAACAGACGGCCCTGACTGCGGCAAAGTGCCAAACGCTTGATACTCATCTACACTTCTCGCTTTCCCAGGGCATTCGCTGCCATGCGTTTGCAGGCACCCAGGCGCCCAAACCTCATGACGTCGTAATCGAACATGAGCTTTTTACATGCAAGGGCATTGGGAGCCTTGCTGGTAAGCGCCGCACGCACCATAGCGGCAACAGAAGGAGCGCATTGTGCGAGCGCAGTATCGCTGCCCACGGCAGAGCCGGCAAGCGCCGTGGCAACGGCAGCAAACACCTTGCCGCAGTCCGAACCCAGCAACCTGAGGGCATCGTACAGCACCAGATCGCATAGGAAGTACGCCAGGTCATCGGCATGCTGAGCATCGAGACCGTCGCGCTGCCAGTCAGCCAGCACCGCGGAGTAAATCTTCACGTGCTCCAGCAGACGCGTCTCGTCGTCATAGCGCATGGTGTCCATGAGCGAGCCCTTGCGCGCCACGCGGTAGTCATACAGCTTGTTCGAGATAAGCGCGGTCTTACGCGAACGACCGTACACGGCGAAATCGAAGACCTGGTCCTCGCCATACTTGACGGTTTCGTCGAACACGATTCCGTTGCCCAGCAAAAACTCACGCTTGCAGGCGGTGCGCCAGGCAAAGGGGCGAGATGCTTCCTTAAACAGCAGGTCAGAGCTATAGCCTTCAAACGACACATCACGCGGGCTCAGCACATAGTTAAGCCACGGATACCCCGCCTCCAGCGGATACGGGTTCGCACCAAAGGTCAAAACGTCGCAGTCCTCGCGCTCAAAGGCATCGACGATCACACGGCATGCATCAGGCGTAAATCGGTCGTCGGAATCCAAGAACGCGACGATAGGCGCCGTGGACGCGGCGATGCCTACATTACGTGCACTCGACAGGCCCCCGTTTGGCTTATCGACCAGCGTAAAGCGCGCGTCCTTTTCGCAATAGGCAGCCGCAATCTCGCGCGAACCGTCCGGCGAGCCATCGTTGACCAGCACGCCCTCCCAATCGAGCATGTCCTGCGCAAGCAAGGAGTCCAGGCACCAGGCCAGACACTCCTCCACCTTGTAGATGGGAACGACAACGGAAATCTTAGGGGTAGCCATAATCACGTGCTCCTACTGCGCCGCCGGCACGTCGTCGGGATGCGGGTTATCGCCGTAGGTGCGCTGATACGTCAGCACGCGCCACACCAGCGGCAGGCCGCCGATCTTAAAGTAATGCTTAAACGTATTGAGCTTGCCCGGCTTCTTAAAGTCAAAGCGCGAATCGATATAGGCGCGGGGCGACTTGACCATCAGGCGCAAGTCGGTCTCGCCACGCGGATCAAACAGCGACAGGTCAAAGCGACCGGCATCCCAGTCGGCCTTGAGCTCGGGTGAAGCCTTCTCCCAAAACTGCCCACGCAGCTCATCGACCAGGCGCTCATCATTCCAACGGTACGTATCGACCTTCATGCGCATTAAAATGCCCTGGAGCTGAGCCTTGAGCTCGGGACGCTCGTCCAAAAAGCGCTGCATCTCGGCATATTCGTCGCAAACGCAAAACACCTTGTTGGGCGAATTAACGGAGCTCTTCTCGTTATCTTGGCGATAGCACAAAATGGGGTCCGCGATAAACGCAGCACGCTCGGCGCATGCCCAGACCTTAAAGTTAAAACCCGCATCCTGATACGAGGCACCCGGCGTGGGAAGGAACCGAATCTGATTGTCGTTGAGGAACTCGCGCCGATAGATAGCCGACCAAATGGAAGGTTTGCGGTAGAAGATGCCCGGGCGATCGACAGGGCGATACGCCGCGCCCGTCATGTGCTCGTCAATAATCCCAAACAGCTCACGGCGCTCGCTGGGCGTGGACCAATACAGATAAAAGTCGCCCTTTACCGCATCGGCATGCTCAGCATCGGCCTTGGCGACCAGCTTTTGGAGCGAATCCTTAAACATAAAGTCGTCGGACTCAAGGATGCCCACGTACTCGCCGCGCGCCATCTCCAGGCCACGGTTCATCGAGTCGCCGTAGCCGCTGTTGGCCTTGTCGATCATCTTTACACGGGGGTCGTGCTCCATGTACTCGCGGATGAT
>CAJMRZ010000159.1 GCA_905215945.1 uncultured bacterium
AACGTTTAGGGACAAAAAACCGGTCTACCTGTTACAGATCGAGACGAATGCTTGGGCGCTGCTGATTTGTCTAAATCTGTAACGTTTAGGGCCCTGGAGAACGTCTAACTGTTACAGATCGAGACGTTTGGCACCTGGTTGGGGGAATGTCTCGATCTGTAACATCTACAGGCTAAAAGTCGACCTTGCTGTTACAGATTGAGACGGAAGGTTGGCGGCTGCCGAAAGATCTTGTTCTGTAACAACTAGAGGTTCAAAGACTGTCTTTCTGTTACAGATCAAGACATTTGTCAGCGGAGGCAACGGTGACGATGGACCATTTGTCCGACGTGGTGGTGATGAAAGTTTCTAATACCGTTTTCAAACACAAACATGCGACTCGCAACACGTTGGCGCGGAATAGGATGCTCGCGCGGCTCACGGAGACGGCCAAGCAAGGTGCGCTGCTCGCAACGCATGACAATACCGAGCTCATGTGGCTGCGACGCCATGTTGGAACCGACGATATCGCGGAGCCCGAGCCGTACCTGTTCTGTTTTCAGCATGATTGGGATGCATTGACGCCGGCGGAGCGAGCGCCGAGGACTATCAAAGGGCTTGCGGAATTTCATCCCGATTGGGCGTTTTGGGGCTATGACGCGGCGCTTTTGTGGGGTTTGGAGGTGCCGAATGATCTGCTCGGGCCGCGTTTTCTTGTTAAGACGGGTTGTTCGGTGACGTTGAGCAGCGGGCGCAGGTTGTTGCGTCCGCAGATGGCGGGCGCGCTCTAGCGTGTTGATGGCGTGCAGGTGACGTCATTTTGGCGCACGGTGGAGGATTGCTTGCTGCGTGCACCGTTCTCCTACGGGTTGGCGATTGCCGATTCTGCACTGCGGGCGAAAGACGTATCACGTGGGGATTTGTGCGAGCGCCTCCGCGTCGATTGCGAGGGCAGGCGAGGGTATCGCAGGGCACAAGTGATTGCGTCGTATGCGGACGGGCTGTCCGAAAACGGTGGCGAGTCTCGGTTCCGAGCGTTCTTTATTGCATACGGCTTTCCGGTTCCGGAGCTGCAGGTGGAGTTTCGCGACCCGCTCGATCCGAGCCAGGTGTTTCGCGTCGATTATTTCTGGAGGCTCGAGGACGAGACATGTGTCATCGGCGAGCTCGACGGAAAGGGGAAGTATGCCTTGCAGAACGGCGAGGGTCGGGAGTCGGTCGACCCGTTCGTGGCAGAGCGTCAACGGGAGTCCCATCTGACAATGCTCGGGCATAAGGTGCTTCGGTTTACGTTTAACGAACTCAAAGACCCGGGGAAGCTGGTCGAGAAAATGAGGCTGGCGGGTATTCCTCGGCAGGCGAAATTGGCTGAGGAGTGGAGACGCCAGTGGTATGGGCGCTGAAGCGGACCGTCTCAATCTGTAACAACAGGGGACCGTTTGGCCTTCTAACTGTTACAGATCAAGACGGAAGGTTGGCTACCGCTAAAAGATCTCAATCTGTAACATCTAGAGGCCGAAAACCTGTCTACTTGTTACAGATTTAGACGTTTGACGACGGGGCTGGGAATATCTCGATCTGTAACATCTGATGGCCAAAAATCGGTCTATCTGTTACAGATCAAGACGTTTTGCTGGGACGACCGAAGCATCGCTGCACTGGTCTGTTCATCCTCACGCCCTTCTCTTCCTCCCGTTAGCCGATATGTCCGCAGCAACCCTGTCGCTCTGGGTGATAATGGACAAATGTTCATGTTAATCGTGAGGGAGGAGCTCGATATGGCGTCTGCCGATCGTTCCACGTTGTTTATCAATGCGACCGTCCTGGATGGTTCGGAGCATATGGAGCCGCAACCCGATATGGCCGTGACTGTTGAGCGCGGCGTCATCACGTGGATGGGGCCGAGTGCTGTGGCGCAGGCGCCTGCAGGTGCCGAGGTCATCGACCTGGCAGGGGCGTATCTCATGCCAGGCCTCATCAATATGCATGTGCATTTGTGCGGTTCGGGCAAGCCGGTTTCGGCGGGCGATGCGGGCGCGCTGATGAAGAAGCTCGATAATCCCGTGGGGCGCGCCATCGTGCGCCATATTCTTAAGGGCAGCGCCCAACAACAACTGGCAAGCGGCGTGACCACGGTGCGCGGCGCGGGCGATCCGCTGTTTGCCGATCTGGCCGTGCGCGATGCTATCGATGCCGGAAAGTATCAGGGTCCTCGCCTGGTGGCGCCGGGAACGGGCATCACGGTGCCGGGCGGCCATGGTGCGGGCTTGTTCGCCCAGGTGGCCAACAGTCCCGCCGAGGCAGCCGAACAGGTGCGCGACCTGTATGCGCGTGGTGCCGACGTCATTAAGCTGTTCGTGACGGGCGGCGTGTTCGACGCTACCGAGGTGGGCGAGCCGGGCGTGCTGCGTATGCCGGTGGAGATTGCCGCGGCGGCGTGCAAGGCGGCGCACGAGGTTGGCCTTCCGGTTATGGCCCATGTCGAGAGTACCGAGGGCGTGAAGGCCGCGCTTGAGGCCGGCGTTGACACGATTGAGCACGGCGCTCCGTTGACGCCCGAGATTCTGGAGCTGTACCGTGGCGCCGCGGGCACGCAGCTCGAGGGGCGTGCTCCGAGTGTGACCTGCACTATCAGCCCGGCGCTGCCGTTTGTATTGCTCGACCCGGAAAAGACCCATTCGACCGATACACAAAAGAAGAACGGCGACATCGTGTGCTCGGGCATCATCGAGAGCGCCCGTGCCGCACTGGAAGCTGGCGTTAAGGTGGGCCTTGGCACGGACTCGAGCTGCCCGTTCGTGACGCAGTATGACATGTGGCGTGAGGTGGCCTATTTTGCCAAGTAT
Organism: uncultured bacterium; assembly: GCA_905215945.1. GTDB lineage: Bacteria > Actinomycetota > Coriobacteriia > Coriobacteriales > Coriobacteriaceae > Collinsella. The sequence continues at coordinate 2,826 of CAJMRZ010000159.1, forward strand.
GTCGGCGTGAGCAACGCCTTCGCGCTGCATACGGCCACGCAGGTCAATGCCGAGCTGCTGGGGCTGGGCGGCGAGACCGGCACGATCGAGTGCGGTAAGGCCGCCGATATCCTGGTGACGCGCGAGAACCCGCTCGATGACCTGTGCGCGCTGCGTGAGCCGACGCACGTGATGTGTCGCGGTGATCTGGTACGCAAGCTCAAGGTGAAGCGTATCCCCGAGGTTGATAACGAGCTCGACACGATTATGGCCATGCCTGCCGAGGCGTTGGCCGAGGAGCTTGCCCGCGACGGCGTGGCGTAAGCGCGCGATATGGCGATGCGACAAAGGGGCAATCCTTTTGTCATAATCAGAAAAAGCCGAGGTCCTAGTGCGAGGCCTCGGCTTTTATTTGTCCCATGGTATGGCAGCTATGAGCGCGTCTCCATCTTGGCGTGGCACTTGGGGCAGGTGACGCGGATCTTGCCTTTGCCCTTGGGAACGGAGAGCATCTGGCCGCAGTTGGGGCACTTGAGATAGGCCGTGGTCTTGCGGCCCTTCCACATCTTCTTGGCCGTGCGCTTGGCGCGCTCAAAGTCTTCCTTGCTGGTGCCGGCCGCGCGTGAGGTGCTGGCCGCTGCAGCGCCGCCGCCCAAGCTGGCGACGAACTTGCCCAAGCCGGGAACATTGGCGGTCGTGGCGACAAAGGCCTCGTTCTCCTTGCGACGTGCATCGATATTTTTGGACAGGCCGCGCAGCACGCCAACCACGATTACGGCGATGGCAATCCAGCTGAGCCACTGGATGCGGGCTATCGATCCGATCATCGCGATGACGATGCCGGCAAAACCCATCACGATGGTGAGTTCATCGGCACCATTGCGACCCTTCATAAAGTCATTCATGCAAATTGCCTTTCGTTCGATATGCTGCACGCCTTTATACCCGATTTAGAGCAAGGGGGACAGGTTAATCTGCACCAATGTGGTGCAAACATACCTGTCCCCGGAATACCAAGACGGTGCAAACGTACCTGTCCCCAATGCCCCAATTACTTGGAGAGTTTGTCGACGACGCGTTCGATTTCGGCGAGTTTGGCGGCTTTGAGGTCTTCGTCGCCCGATTCGATTGCCGAAGTCACGCAGCCCTCGATATGCGCCTTGAGCACGTCGGCGTTAATGCGCGCGAGGAGCGCCTGTGTGGCCATGAGCTGCGTGGAAATATCGACGCAATAGCGGTCCTCATCGACCATCCGCAAGATGCCGTCGATCTGGCCGCGTGCCGTCTTGAGCATGCGGGTCACCGATTTGTGGTCTGCCATCATGGCGGGTCCTCGTTTCTGGTCGATCTTTCGGATGCCCCCTCAGTTGCGGTGAAATACGGACCGTTTAAAGGCCTAGGGCGGCACAACAGTCCGTATTTCACCGCAACTTCTGAGGATTCAGTAGGCGGCGTCTGCTACGCGGCGGTCACGGATAGGGCGTGGAACTTCTCGCCGGCGTCCTCGACGGCGGCAGCGAGCTGCTCAGCGGTCACGGTGTCGGCGCACTCCACCTGTACGGTCTGAGTCTCGTG
>CAJMRZ010000160.1 GCA_905215945.1 uncultured bacterium
CCGTATTGATCGAGTCGGCCGATCACGATGCCGACCTGGTGACCTATAAGCCGGATGAACTCCACCATGTGATGAGGTTTGCTCTGGATTGCTGGCAGCAGATGATCGATTCGCAGCAGTATCGAAGCGTGCTCATGTACAAGAACAAGGGTCCGCTTTCGGGCGGCAGCCTCGTCCATCCACACATGCAGATTGTGGGCTTGGAACAGGAGGACGGCTATGCGGCGCTGACCTCAGCCAACTTTGAAGGCATCGATGTTTGGCAGAGGGGAAGGGTTGCGGTCAACATCTCAACCGAACCGATTATGGGGTTCTTTGAGATCAACGTTTCAGCCCCGCAGGGAATCGCCGCCAGCGATGACACGAGAGACCAAGCCGAGACGGATCTCTTTGCCGATGCGATTCAGGTGGCTCTGCGCTATATCCTAAACGAGCACCACGGTGGCCGCGCAGAGTCGTACAACTTGTTCTTCTACCACATGGACGGCCGGACCATTGCCAAGGCGCTGCCACGTTGGGTGGTATCACCCTACTTTGTTGGCTATCGACTGGCCCAGGTCAATGCCGAGACCACGCTCGATATCGATGCTGAGCGCCTGCGTGCGCATCTGGAAACGCTCGTATAGCAAGACTAACACCCGCGTAATGCGGACAGTCTAGCGTGCCATGGCGTCGCGGCCGGCTTCGACGCGCTTGCGCTGGGCGGCGCGCTCCTCGCCGGTCAGACGCTCAAAGAAGTGTCCGATAAGCGAGGCGAGCACCTGCTGAAACAACGTTCCACACATGACGGGAAACACAACTTCGCCCGGAAAGTATTGCGTGGCGATGACGGCGCCCGAAGAGATGTTACGCATGCCGCAGGTAAAGCACATGGTGGTCGTTTCGCTATATGGCAGATGCAGCGCGCGGGCGACCAGAAAACCGACGACAAAGCCGCTGATGGCGAAGACCAAAATAAAGAGGGCGACTTCCAAGCGCACCGCGTTCATGTGCAGCACGTACTCGCTCATGGCGGTGGAGTTGGAGGCGATAACGCCCATCATCATGAACTTGCAGGCGGGCGAGAGCGCGGGGGAGAGTTTCTCGTGCCCCCAGCCGCGCGTGAGCTCGTTGATCACGATGCCGAGCACGGCGGGGATGGCGATCATAAAGGCCATGTCTTGCATCATGCTCGGCACATCGATCGAGACGGTGGCGCCCAGCAGGAGCTTGAGCGTAAGAGGAATCGTTAGAGGTGAGATGACCGAGGACGTCAGGATGATGGTGAGCGCGAGCGGGCCGTTGCCGCCGAACATACTAATCCACATAAAGGCAGTGACTGCCACGGGTATGCTGTACTCGAGCACGATGCCGCAGACAAGGTTGGGGTTGGAACCAAAGAACAGCGAGCCCATGGCATACGCCGCGATGGGGATGAGCACAGCCGAGACAATTAACGCCAAAATCAAATGCAGGGGACGGCGGAACACCTCAGCCACCTGGTGAAAGGTGTTGCTGAGCGCACCTTGGAAGGTCATAAAGGCAAACAAGGTGGGAACGATGGGCTTGAGAACGCCGATCTGCTGAGGAAAGAGCACGCCGAGCGCCACACAAATCGGAACGATGATCTGCATGTGCCCCGCGAGAAACTTGCCCAGTCCAACCCATTGCTTCATATGCTCTTGCGACTCCCTTTGCTCGTGAATCCGTTTTGAATGGATATGCTAGACGCTCGCATGCGTCCGTGTGGCTGAAACGCTCGAATATTTCGAGGGTATTATCGTCATCGTTTACCGAAACCGCGGCGTGCTGCGGCGATTTGCGTCCGCGCCGCACGGTATAATAAATCCGTTCAACAGATCTGCCTGCCGAAGCGGGCATACACAGAGGACTCATCGCTATGAACCGTGAGAGGTATCGCGGCGACCTGCCCCTATCGGGGGTGGGTGCCTATGTCATCGCTTAAGACGACGCATCGCTGGGCGGTCGCTCAGCAAAACCCCGAGCTCGAAAAGGAGCTTTCGGCTGGCCTGGGCATACCCGGGCTGGTGGCGCGCATTATGGTTGCGCACGGCATTGCATCCATCGAGGAAGGCCAGCTGTTTTTGACGCCTTCGCTCGATCGCGACTGGGCCGACCCACTCATTATCCCGGGCATGTCGGTCGTTGCCGACCGCGTCGAGCGTGCTATTCGCAACCACGAGCACATCGCGGTCTTTGGCGATTTTGACGTTGACGGTATTACGTCGACCTGCCTGTTGACCGAGGCGCTGCGCACGTTTGGCGCCGGTGTCACGCCGTTTATTCCGCATCGCTTTGACGAGGGCTACGGTCTTTCGCGAGCGGCGCTCGACCGCGTTAACGAGCTCGCTCGCCCCCAGCTGATCGTGACCGTCGATAACGGCATTGCCGCCAAGGAAGAGGTCTCCTATCTGGAGAGCCTGGGGATCGATTTGGTGGTCACGGACCATCACGAGCCCTCCGATCAGGTGCCGCAGGGCGTGCCCCTGACCGACCCTAAGCTCGAGGACGAGGGTCCTTCGCGTGAGCTTGCCGGTGCCGGCGTGGCGCTCAAGCTGGTACAGGTCTTGGGCGAGCGCCTGGGCAAGCCGTCGTATTGGCGCTCGCTGATCGAGGTCGCGGCGCTGGGTACCGTGTCCGACATGATGCCGCTGACGCCCGAGAACCGCGCGCTAGTCGCCGAGGGCATCCAGCAGATGCGCGTGACCGCCCGCCCCGGCTATATCGCGCTGGCCGCGCTCGCCAAGGCCGACCTTTCTACCATTACGGCCGATGGTCTGTCATTTTCGCTCATTCCTCGTTTGAATGCCGCCGGCCGCATGGCCGATCCCAAGCTGGCACTCGACCTGCTGCTTGCCCACGATCCTATCGAGGCAAGCGCGCTTGCCGCCGAGCTCGAGGAAATCAATCGCCAGCGCCGCGAGATCGAGGCGGAGCTCACACGCGATGCCATGGCAAAGGTCGAGGAGACCTATGATGGCGGTCGCGCAATCGTCGTGGGTGGCGAGGGCTGGCACGAGGGCGTCAAGGGTATCGTAGCTAGCCGCCTGACCAACCGTTATCACGTGCCGGCGCTGCTGTTCTCGATCGAAGACGGTATCGCGCGCGGTTCGGGTCGCTCGGTGGGCAAGGTCAACCTGTTCGACGCCGTAGAGCGCTGCTCCGATCTGCTGATTCGTCGCGGCGGGCATGCGGGTGCGGTGGGCGTGACCATCGAGGCGTCCAAGCTCGACGAGTTCCGTCGTCGCCTTTCCGCCGTGCTGTCCGAGCTTCCCGCCGAGGACTTTGAGGACACCGACGAGGTTGCCGCCACCGTTGACCTCTCCGAGCTAAATATCGAGACCATCGAGCAGATCTCCCGTCTTGAGCCGTTTGGCCAGGGCAACAAGGTGCCGCTTCTGGCTGCCGAGGGTGTGACAATGTGCGATCGCGCCGTGGTGGGCAAAACCGGTGAGCACATGCGCTTCGTGGCGACCGATGGCGCCGCGAGTGTGCCGGCCATTATGTTCCGCGTGCCGCAGATCGATAAGCTTATCAATTGCGATAGCGCCGTCGATTTGGTGTTCGAGGCCGTGGCCGAGCATTGGCAAGGTCGCGTAAAGCCCAAGCTCATGATTAAGGATGTCTTGGTCCGCGATACCACGGCGCCCAGCGTTGACGACCCGGCATGTGAGCTTCGCCGCGGCGTGGAGCCTGCGGACGCCGGTCTTCGTCTGGAGTCCCGCAAGCGCCAAACGCTCGCCCAGCTTTCCTATACCGAGCTCACGCGCTCGCTTATCCATAGCTTTATCGGATCGAACCAGCCGCACCGCGCGCAGGTTGAGGCGCTCGATGCCCTGGCCGATCACCAAAGTGTTCTGGCCGTTATGGGAACGGGGCGCGGCAAGTCTCTTATCTTCCATGTGCATGCCGCGCGCGAGGCGGTCCTTCGCGGGCGTGCGAGCATCTTTGTCTATCCGCTGCGCGCGCTCGTTGCCGACCAGGCCTATCACCTCTCGTCGACGATGGCAGCGCTCGGTATTGGTGTTGACGTGCTGACCGGCGAGACCGTGGAGGCGGCGCGCGATGACGTGTTTGCCGGCCTGGCTTCGGGCCGCACCGGCATCGTGCTCACGACGCCCGAGTTCCTGTCCATTCACCGCGACCGCTTTGCGCGTTCGGGGCGCATCGGTTTTGTCGTTATCGATGAGGCGCATCATGCCGGTCTTGCCAAGGGCGGCGACCGCAGCGCCTATCTCGACATGCCCGATATCCTCAAGGCCCTGGGCGACCCGGTCGTTCTGGCCGCGACTGCCACCGCAACGGCTCCGGTTGTGGCCGAGCTCGCCCGCGTGCTACCGATTACCCGTACAGTGGTCGACGA
>CAJMRZ010000161.1 GCA_905215945.1 uncultured bacterium
GCCGCCGCCCGCGTTGACGCGACCGAGCTCGCAGGTCTGGAAGTCTACGCCGGCCTCGTCCATGATGTCGCGGACGAGGGCCACATACTCGGCGTCGGCGTCGTTGGAGCCACCCTTGCCGCGGCTGCCCGTGTACTTGTTAAAGCACAGGCCACGACCCATAAAGGCTGCGTTCTTGGTTTCGAACTTGCCGGCGTAGCCCGGGTCGAAGCCGGCGGACACGTCAGAGGAGAGCATACGGCTGTGGGCGAGTGCGCGGCGCAGGGCCAGCGGGCTATCCTCGCCGGCGAGCGTCATGATCTCGGCGACGGTGTTCTCGAAGAAGCGGCTCGTCATGCCGGTGGCACCTACGGAGCCAATCTCCTCCTTGTCGACGATGAGTGTGATGCTCGTGCGCTCCACGTTGGCGACGTCGATCTGGGCGAGCATGGACGGATAGGCGCAGACACGGTCGTCGTGGCCATAGCCCAGAATCATGGAGCGGTCGAGGCCCATGTCGCGGGCCGGGCCGGCGGGCACGACCTCGATCTCGGCGGAGAGGAAGTCCTCCTCCTCGACGTCGTACTGCTCCTTGAGGATATCCAGGAACATCTGCTTGACGGGCTCCTTGGGGGCGTCCTTGTCGTCCTCGTCAAACTTGACGGGGCGGCCGCCCACGATCACGTCGAGGATCTCGGCGTCGACGGCGTCCTTGGCGGGCTTGGACATCTGCTCGCTCGAGAGGTGGATCAGCAGGTCGGAGATAGTAAAGACCGGATCGTCTGCCTTATCGCCGATGTTGATGTCGACGGTGGTGCCGTCCTTTTTGCAGATGACGCCTACGAGTGCAAGCGGGGAGGCCACCCAGTGGTAGCTCTTGACGCCACCGTAGTAGTGCGTGTCGAGGTAGGCCATGTCGCCGGCCTCGAAGGCGGGGTTCTGCTTAAGGTCTAGGCGCGGCGAGTCCACGTGGGCGCCCAGGATGTTAAAGCCCTGCTCGAGCGGGGCGGTGCCCAGGTTGACGAGCATGAGGTCCTTGCCGTGATTGGCGGCGTACACCTTGTCGCCTGCCTTGAGCTCGCGGCCTTCGGCGATTACGGTCTCCAGGTCGACGTATCCCGCCTCCTCGGCCATCTTGATGCCGGCCTTGACGCACAGGCGCTCGGTTTTGTTCTCACTCAAAAACTGCTTATAGCCGCGGCAAAGCTCCTCGAGCTCTTCGATTTGCTGTGGCGTGTACTTTTTCCATGCGCAGGGACGCTCCATGACGCAGGCTCCTTTCGAATCGATCGTGCTGGTTGATGTACCGTGAGCCATCGTATCACGCGCGGGCTCACGGTGGCGGGGGAGCTTGATGTGAGGTGGCCGCGGGGCGGGGAGCGTGTAAACTGGAGTGAGCAAACCGTGCCCAGCCTAAAGCGAGGTATTCAATATGTCTGACAAGCGCCGCACCTTTGCCGTTATCGACGGCAACTCGCTCATGCACCGCGCCTTTCACGCCGTGCCGCCGACCATGAACGCGCCGGACGGTCGCCCCACCAACGCGATCTTCGGCTTCCTGAACATGTTTCTTAAGATGATCGATGCCTTTAACCCCGACGGCGTGGTCGTGGCGTTTGATAAGGGCAAGCCGCGCGTGCGCATGGAGATGCTGCCGCAGTATAAGGCGCAGCGCCCGCCCATGGACCCCGATCTGCATGCGCAGTTTCCGATGATTAAGGAGCTGCTCACCGCGCTCAACGTGCCGATTCTGCAGTCTGAGGGCTGGGAAGGCGACGATATCCTGGGAACCATGGCGCGCCTGGGTGAGGAGGCCGGCTGCGACATGCTGCTGGTGACCGGTGATCGCGATATGTATCAGCTCGTGACCGAGCACGTCAACGTGGTCTCGACCCGCAAGGGCCTGTCCGACGTGGCGATCATGACGCCCGAGAGCGTGGACGATCTGTATCACGGCATCACGCCGGCGCTCGTGCCCGACTTTTATGGTCTGAAGGGCGACACGTCCGATAACATCCCCGGCGTGCCGGGCATCGGCCCCAAAAAGGCGAGCGCGCTCATTGCGCAGTACGGTAGCCTGGACGAGGTCATCGCGCATGCCGACGAGGTCAAGGGCAAGATGGGCGAAAACCTGCGCGCACACATCGACGATGCCCTGCTGAGCCGCAAGGTCGCGACCATCCGCACCGATGCGCCCGTTGAACTCGATTTTGAGGCGACGTCCTTCCCGGCGTATTCTGCCGATGAGGTTTCCGCGGCACTGGGTACGCTCGGCATCACCGCCATGCAGAACCGTTTCTTGGCGCTGATCGGTGACGAGGGTGGCGCTGCTGCCGCTGCTAGAACGTTTGAGATGCCCACGATTGAGCGCACCGCTGCCGGCGATGCCGAGGCGCTTGCTGACGTGGCGTCCGAGGTTTCGCGTGCGATCGAGGCGGGCGAGTGGGTCGCCACCGTGGTGGACGATGACAAGGAAGAGGGCGCGCTCTTTGGACTGACGCGCACGCTGTGGTTGGCGACGTCCAAGGGCCTCTTCGCGCTCGAGGAGGGCGACAGCTGCGCGGCGGCTGAGGTTGAGGGCTTCAACTTCGTCCACGGCGTGATTGCTGGCGTGCTCGCGCGTCTGTTTATGGAGGGTCGCGTGGCGAGCCCGGATATGAAGGTGCTGTTGCACGAGCTTTCGCCCATCGATTCTTCTGAGCCCGAGCTCATGGATCCGCTCGCTGCCGATTCCACGCGTATCTTCGATACCGTTGTCGCTGCCTATCTGCTGGATTCCGATCGCTCCGAGTTCGATGAGGCATATCTTGCCGATACGTATCTGCAGATGGTGCTGCCTGCGGCGCGCGGTGCAGGGGGTGCCGGTGAGGACGCTCCGGCGCCCGCCGCTCGCACGGCGGCCTTGACGCTGGCGCTGGTCGCACCGCTGCGCGACCGCATGGCCCGCGAGAACGCCGCCAACGTGTTCGATGGCATCGAGATGCCGCTCGTGCCGGTGCTTGCCAAGATGGAGCGCGCGGGCATGCTCGTGGACCCCGAGCGCCTGCACAGTCTGTCCGAGGGTCTGGCGACCCAGATTGCCGAGGTCGAGCGCAGCATTCGCGACCTGGCGGGTGATGAGACGTTTAACATCGGTAGTCCCATGCAGCTGTCGCACGTGCTCTTTGATGTGATGGGGCTTCCGACCAAGGGCCTCAAGAAGACTAAGCGCGGCTATTATTCGACCAATGCCAAGGTGTTGAGCGATCTTGCCCGCGACCACGAGATCGTGCGCCTGATTTTGGACTGGCGTGAGAAGTCCAAGATCAAGTCAACCTATCTGGACACGCTGGGCCCGCTGCGCCGTGGTGACGGTCGTGTGCACACCACGTACAACCAGACCATCACGGCAACGGGGCGTCTGTCCTCGAGCGACCCGAACCTGCAGAACATCCCGACGCGCTCGGAGCTGGGCCGCACCGTCAAAACGGCGTTTTCGGCAGGCGAGGGAAGCGTCTTTTTGGCGGTGGACTACTCGCAGATCGAGCTGCGTCTGCTGGCGCATCTTTCGGGTGACGAGCACCTGGTGCGCGCCTTTAACGAGGGCGAGGACTTCCATGCCGAGACGGCGGCGCGCGTATTTGGTGTGCCGGTGTCCGAGGTAACACCCGACTTGCGCAGTCGCGCCAAGGCCGTGAACTTTGGCATCGTGTACGGCCAGCAGGCCTACGGTCTGTCGCAGTCGCTGCATATCTCGATGGCCGAGGCGCGCGACATGATCGACCGCTACTACGAGGCCTACCCGAGCGTGCGTACGTTCCTCGACAACGTGGTGGCGCGTGCCAAGCAGACGGGTTACGCCGAGACCATGTACGGGCGCCGTCGTCATATTCCGGAGCTCAAGGCCAAAAACCCGCAACTCCGCGGTTTTGGCGAGCGCACGGCCATGAACCACCCCATGCAGGGAACCGCCGCCGACATCATCAAGATCGCGATGGCCCGCGTAAGCCGCCGTCTGGAAGAGGAGGGCTTTGCCGCCCACATGATCTTGCAGGTACACGACGAACTGGACTTTGAGTGCCCCGTCGATGAAGTCGAGCGCCTAACCACCATGGTCCGCGACGTCATGGAGCACGTAGTAGACCTCCGCGTCCCCCTAATCGCCGAAGCCAGCACCGGCATAACCTGGGCCGATGCCAAATAAAGACGTATCAACAACCCCAAAGTAACCAAAAGCAGAAGGGGTCTCCTTGCCAACAAGGAGGCCCCTTCATTCCAAAAAAATCAGCCAAGTATCTAGACGCCAAGACGCCATCTAGGCGGCAAGCAAGTCACCCTAGGACCTGGCCGGGCGAGGCGGGTAAGTTTTTCG
>CAJMRZ010000162.1 GCA_905215945.1 uncultured bacterium
GCTCGACGACACGCAGCTTGCCGCCCTCCGCGCGCACGCCTTCCCCTGCATATCTACCGACGCGGGTGAGTACATGCGTCGTGCGATCCTTTCCGCCCGTGATGAACTCGATAGCATCGGTGGCGTCGTCGAGTGCGCCGCCTACGGCATGCCCGTCGGCGTGGGCGACCCCATGTTCGACGGCATCGAGAACCGCATCGCGCAAATCGCGTTTGGCATTCCCGCCGTAAAGGGCGTGGAGTTTGGCATGGGCTTTGCCGTGGCCGCCATGCGCGGCAGCGAGAACAACGATCCGTATCGCATCGACGCCGAGACCGGCGAGATCGAGGTTGAGTCCAACAACGCCGGCGGCATCCTGGGCGGTATTTCGACCGGCGCGCCCGTCATGTGGCGCATGGCCGTAAAGCCAACGCCCTCGATTGGCCGCGAGCAGCAGACCGTAGACATGGACGCCATGGAAAATGCCGAGCTCTCGGTCCACGGTCGTCACGATCCCTGCATCGTCCCCCGAGCCGTCCCCGTAGCCGAAGCAGCCGCGGCGCTCGCCATCTGGGACGCCCTCCTCGAGGACGCCGGACAGCTTTAGTCCACCCACCCCAAGGGTAGTTAATTTGGGACGGGGCTATTTTGACTACCCGGGCAAACCGGGCTCCCGAGGGAATTAGTTCTAGAGGCGGGCGAGGTCGTAGGATTGGGCGGCTGCCTCGCCGGCACAGATGAGGTTGGTTGTGGCTTCTTGCGGATCGAGTGCCTGTTCCAGGTCCATGGGCTTGCGGCAAATCGGAAGCACCAAGTCGATGCCCTGCTCGTACACCGCATCCAGGTTGTCGGCACGACCGCCCACGACGGCAACAACCGGCTTGCCACACCGCTTGGCACGGCGTGCCACGCCCACCGGCGCCTTACCGGCGGCGGACTGCTCGTCCATATTGCCCTCGCCCGTTATGACCAGGTCGACATCACGCATGCGTTCGTCAAACCCAATCAGATCGAGCACCGTCTCCACGCCCGAGCGTAGCTCCACACCGAGCGCCAGTAACGCCGCGCCCAAGCCACCGGCAGCGCCCGCGCCGGGCACGCCGAGCACCGAGCCAAACGTCCGTGTGCCCTCGGGTGTGCGCAACAACCCCTGGGCTCGAGCTCCGGCAATCGCAGCGTCGAGCAAGCGGCCGTAGCCGACCATCCAGCTGTCGTACTTGCCCAGCGCCTCGGCATCATCCGTCGGCAGGCCCTTCTGCCCGCCAAACACCGCCAGTGCGCCTCGACGCCCCACGAGCGGATTCTCGACATCCGAAAGCACAACGATACGAGAGCCACCCAAAGCCTGCAGCGCTGGCGCCAAATCAACGCTCGCCACCTGCTCAAGGCCGGCAAGACCGGGGGCGACATCGCAGCCCCGATCATCGACCACGCGCGCGCCCAGCGCCTGCAGCATGCCGGCGCCACCGTCGTTGGTGGCACTGCCGCCCAGACCAATATAGAGTGTCTTTGCGCCCGTGCGAACCGCGCGAAGCATGAGCTCGCCCACGCCATAGGTCGAAGCCGCAAGCGCCGCCGATTCCGTGCAAGGCGAATACCCAATGCCGGCCGCCTCGGCCATCTCGATGACCGCGGACTCGCGCTCGACATCAACCAGCATCCGGGCAGACACGAGGTCGCCCAAGGGGCCTGCAACCTCGCAGGTCACAAGCTCGCCACCACGCGCGGCGATGGCGTCGAGCGTTCCCTCGCCACCATCTGCCAGCGGCAAAGCGTTCAGCTCGGCATCGGGCCAAACGCGGCGCACGCCTTCGGCAACCGCCGCCTCCGCCTGCGCGCTCGAAACGCTGCCCTTAAAGGAGTCGATCGCCAACAGCACACGGCGGGGTCGGCGGCACGCAGGACCAAAGTCAACCGCCGTGCCAGCATCCTCACCGGCACCTGCAAGCGCTGCGGCGTGAGCGGCGTGTGCTTCAAGATCGGCCCCACAACCGCAATCAGCGCCGCCCGCTCCGCGCAGACCGCCAAAATAGCTACTCAGCAGCTCGCGGCATTCAGCCGCCAGGACCCCAGCCGTCACGTTAAACCGATGATTCAGGCGCGAGTCGGCATTCAAATCGTATAGGGATCCCAACGCGCCCGCCTTGGCGTCGCTCGCGCCATACACGCAGCGCCCCACGCGCGCGTTAACCATAAGGCCTGCGCACATGCAGCAGGGTTCCAACGTCACATAGACCGTACAGTCGGAAAGGCGCCAGCGGCCAAGCGCCTGGGCAGCGGCGCACACGGCCGCAAACTCGGCATGAGCCGAAGGGTCCTGGTCGAGTTCGCGACGATTATGCGCCCGCGCGACGGTCTCACCCGCGCGCACCACCACAGCGCCAATGGGCACTTCGCCCACTGCCGCAGCGGCGCGCGCCTCCGCCAGCGCCTCGCGCATGAACTTCTCGTCGATTTCGGTGATCGTCATCGTTCGCCTTCCCTGTTGCAAATTCAAAACGATGCTATCATTACGACTCACGGAGAGATGGCAGAGCGGTTGAATGCGGCGGTCTTGAAAACCGTTGAGCGCGAGAGCGTTCCGGGGGTTCGAATCCCCCTCTCTCCGCCACTTTAGTGATTCACCGGTGTCATGGTCCGCTCAAACAGCGCATCGACCACGTCGGCTATCTCAGGTCGACGCTCAAGATCGTGGCCCGATTCCCACCATATCGTGAAAAGACGAATAATACCGCCGGCGACAAACTCAGACGTCGTCTCGAGTGACACGGGGGCCAGGGCATCCTCGGCAAGCACGTTCATCACACGCTCGCGGATGGAGCGGGCAATGCGGTCGCAAATAACGTTGGTCAACATGCCCGACATGCTGCTTGCCAAAATGTTATCCATGAGCCGCTCGTGCGTCAGAATCAAATCCATGGCATCGTCCAAAATCGCGTGCCGAAGCGCGCGCACGTCCTCGACAGACACTGCGCCGGCCTCATCGGGCTGTTTTTGCGGCAAGCCCGACATGAGCTCATCGATATAAAAGGCAAAGTAATCGTTCTTGTCGCGAAAGTGCTTGTAGAACGTCGTGCGGCGAATCATGGCGCGGTCGCACAGCATGGCAACCGTCAGGTCCTCAAAACGATGCTCCTCGAGAAGCTCGGTAAAGGCATCGAACAGGGCGCGGTAGGTTTTCTTGATGCGAAGGTCCACTGGTATCGCCATCCTCAGGGCAAAGACAACACTCGTCAATCTGTCGCATATCTTACACCTGTACCTCGCGCGCTTTGCCCCGGTGCCAACCCCGCCGAAAACACAACGCTTACCGGAAAGTTCGGCACGGTAAAACGTTGCGGGTATACTAGTAGCGTTATACCAACGGCAGCTGGCGCATGCCGCCGCGGCCATTCGAAACGGAGACATCATGATTACCGTCATCATCGGCATCGTTGTTGTCATTGTGATTGTCTGCGCCATCGCCGGCATCTACAACAACATGGTCACCAAGCGTAACCGCATCGATAACGCCTGGCAGAACATCGATACGCAGCTGCAGCGCCGTAACGACCTGATCCCCAACCTGGTCGAGACCGTCAAGGGCTACGCCAAGCACGAGCAGGAGACGCTCTCCGCCGTGATCAGCGCGCGTAACACCGCCGTCAAGGCCACCACGCCCGAGGCCAAGATGGAAGCCGACAACGTGCTGACCGGCGCACTGCGCCAGCTCTTTGCCGTGGCCGAGGCCTATCCCGATCTTAAGGCAAACACCAACTTTACGCAGCTGCAGGCATCGCTCGAGGATACCGAGAACAAGATTAGCTATGCACGCCAGAGCTACAACGACTGCGTGCTCAGCTACAACAACGCCATTCAGACGTTCCCGGCTGTCATCTTTGCCGGCATCTTCCAGTTTAAGGAGCGCCAGGGCTTCGAGGCCGCCGAAGCAGCCCGCCAGGCCCCGACCGTCAAGTTCTAGTAGTTTGACAGCGTATCCTTAATCGGCCAAATGTATAAACCGCCCCGTCGAATGCATACTTCGACGGGGCGGTTTCCTTTTTCGCGAAGGTCCCCCTCTAAGCGCCGTGCATTTTTAGGAGTATTCAACATAACCAAGAGCTTCGGGCGCCACGATAAATGCCAAAGACCGCGAATGTCCCTGCAAATCAAACGCTGTCAGCCCATAACCCCGCCCATCATCCGTAGAAAACATCGAGAAATCCCGATTTTTTGCCCGAGGTCGGTATGCAGGGGCCTTCGATTGCAGAATACTCGCAAAAATGCACGTCGCCGCCACCCCCACATGGCGCGAACCAAAACAAAAGCGCGGCCTTCCTTTCCGGCGCA
>CAJMRZ010000163.1 GCA_905215945.1 uncultured bacterium
GATATAGCGCAGAGCCACCTGAATCGCATCGGCAAACAGGTCCGCTTCGGCTTGGTCGCGGGCGTCGTCGCTGGCGGCGATTCCCTGTGGAGCCGAGACGTTGACCTCAAAGAATCCCATGATCGGCTCGGTTGAGATATTGACCGAGATTCTCCCCTGCTGCCAGACATTGATGCCTTCGAAATTGGCGGAAGTCAGCGAAGCATAGCCGTCTTCCTGCTCCAAACCCACAATCTGCATGTGTGGGTGGACGAGGCTGCCGCCCGAAAGCGGGCCTTTGTTCTTGTACATGAGCACACTGTAGTACTGTTGGGAATCAATCATCTGCTGCCAACAGCCCAGGGCAAACCTCATCACATGATGCAGCTCATCTGGTTCATAGGTCACCAGGTCGGCGTCGTGATTGGCCGACTCGATCAATACGGTCTGACGGGTGGCCCGCAAGGTCTTGAACTTATTCTCGAGCCAGATGCAGTCACCATCGCGCTGGATGATGTTGGCGAGCCCCTCCGTGTCGCAAAAGGGGCACGCGGTACCGGGGCGGCGGTTGTCGTCGGGCTTGCCGCTCGCCTGCTGAACGTCAAATACCAGCGCCACGGGTTATACCTCCAGCGGCACGATCTTGGTGCCATGGAGCTCGGAGACGCCGAGCGCCGCCGCGACCGCGTCGCGATTTGCCGTAGTGATGCCGCCGCCGGGAAGGATGGTCAAACGATCACCCGCATACTCGATTAAACGAGCCAGGTGATCGAAATTGTCCTCGATCGACGTACCGGCCGCACCGCCATGCGTGAGGATGCGCGTAACGCCGCAGTCGGCAAGTGTATCAATCGCATCGAGCTGAGCCTCGGGCGAGAGCTGGTCAAATGCCATGTGGAAGGTGATGTCGATGGGCTCACGCTTACATTCCTCGGTCGCGCAGCCCGCAGCCATCACGAGGGCGCCAAGCGTAAGTTCGTCGAGCGCCCATCCGCCAGCGCAGGGCTTGCAGCAGCCAAAGACCAAGCCGTCAACGCCGGCGCTTACGGCAAGGCCCAGGTCCATCTCCATCATGCGTAGCTCGTCCTGGTTGTAATGAAAGTCGCCACCACGCGGACGAATCATGCACATCACTCGCGCGTCATGCTCGTGAGCATAGCTGACTGTAGCGCTAATAACGCCGGCGGAAGGCGTGGTGCCACCGACGGCGAGGTTGTCACACAGCTCAATGCGCCCCGCACCGGCCTCGATGGCCGCCGGCACCCGCTCAAAGTTCTCGGCACAAAACTCGTACAGCATAGATAGGCCCCCAAAGACAGCAGATGTTTTCCGACGGGCATTGTCACACATCCCCATGAAGTTGCGGTGGAATAGGGACTGTTTTGGCCTCTGGAGCCTTCATTTAGTCCCTATTTCACCGCAACTTAAAAAGGGGCGCTGACTGAGATAGTCAGCGCCCCTTTTGTTAGGTTGGTTAGCCTCCGAGGTAGGCTTTGCGGACGTTATCGTCATGCAGGAGCTCTTGGCCGGTACCGGTCATGGTGATCTTGCCGGTCTCGAGCACGTAGCCGCGCGTGGCGATGGAAAGCGCCATCTGCGCGTTTTGCTCAACCAGAAGCACCGTGGTGCCGGCCTTGTGCAGGTCCTCGACAATCTGGAAGATCTGTTCGATCAGAATCGGTGCCAGACCCATGGAAGGTTCGTCGAGCATAAGCAGTTTGGGGTTACTCATAAGGGCGCGCCCCATAACGAGCATCTGCTGCTCGCCGCCTGAAAGGGTGCCGGCGACCTGGCGACGACGTTCCTTTAGGCGCGGGAACTGCTCGTAGACGCGCTCCAGGCCCGGAGCCACCGTGGACTTGGGCTGTGTATAGGCACCCATCTCCAGGTTCTCCTCAACCGTCATCTGCAAAAAAGCGCGACGACCCTCGGGAACCTGAGCCAGGCCCTTACCAACCAGCTTATCAGCGGGCGTATGGGTAATGTCCTCGCCCATAAACTTGATGGAGCCGGTCTTGGAGCGCAGCAGGCCCGAGACGGTCTTGAGCGTTGTGGACTTGCCGGCACCGTTGGCACCAATCAAGGCCACGATCTCGCCCTCATTAACGTTAAAGGAGATGTCCTTGATGGCGTGGATAGCGCCGTACCAGACGTTGATGTTGTAGACGGAAAGCATCGGCTCTGCCATTTAGTTCTCCCCCTTATCCTGCTTACCCAGATACGCCTCGATAACGGCGTCGTTGTTCTGGATTTCCTCTGCCGTGCCCTTGGCGATGACCTTACCAAAGTTAAGCACGCAGATGCCCTCGCAGATGTTCATAACGAGCGACATATCATGCTCGATAAGCATGATGGCGATGCCGAAGGTGTCGCGAATCTTGACGATGTTCGCCATGAGCTCTGCGGTCTCGGACGGGTTCATGCCGGCGGCAGGTTCGTCGAGCAACAGCAGCTTGGGGTTGGTGGCAAGCGCGCGGACGATTTCCAGACGACGCTGAGCGCCGTAAGGAAGCGAGCCGGCCTGTTCATTTGCCAGGTGCTCCATGTCAAAAATGGACAGCAGCTCCATGGCGCGCTCGTGGGCGGCCTTCTCGTGCTTCCAATACGTCGGCAGGCGCAGCACGCCCTCAAAACCGGAGTAGCGCTCCTGATTGTGCAGGCCGACCTTAACGTTGTCCTCCACCGTCATGGTATTGAACAGGCGGATGTTCTGGAACGTACGGGCAATACCCATGCGGTTGACCTGGTAGACCGACTTGCCCGAAGTGTCCTCACCGTCGAGCAGGATGGTGCCGTGCGTAGGCTGGTACACCTTGGTGAGCAGGTTGAAGACCGTGGTCTTGCCGGCACCGTTGGGGCCGATGAGACCGGCGATCTCAGTCTTGCCGATGGTCAGGCTAAAGTCATCGACTGCCTTAAGGCCGCCGAATTCAATGCCCAGGTGGATGCACTCGAGTGCCGGGCGCTCGCCCAGGTCACGATCGGGAACGATGGCGCCAGAAGGATACGGGACCATCTTGCCCTTGTTGAACTCAAACTTACTGGGCATCGGCTGCCACCTCCTTCTTGGAAGCAAAGCGGTCCTTAATGCGTGCGAAGAACGCCTTGAGCTGCGGGTTGTTGGTAAAGATCATGACCAGGATCAGCACAATAGCGTAGATGAGCATGCGGTAGTCCGAGAACTGACGGAGCAGCTCGGGGAGCACCGTGAGCAGCGCCGCGGCGATAACGGAGCCGCGCATGTTGCCCAGGCCGCCCAGGACCACGAACACCAGAATGAGGATGGACGTATTGAAGTCGAACTTAGTGGCGGAAAGCTGCGAGAAGTTACCGCCGAACAGGGCTCCGGCAGCACCGGCGAGGGCAGCGGAAACCACGAACGCGATCATGCGGTACTGGGTGACGGAGATGCCCACGGACTCGGCTGCAATCTTGTTGTCGCGCACGGCCATAATGGCACGACCGGTACGGCTGCGAACCAGGTTGAGCACGATCACGAGTGCGACCATGACCAGGATGGCACCGGCGAGGAAGGTCGAGTACGTCGACACGCCCGAGGCGCCCTGGGCGCCCTTGATGATGGCGGTGCCGTCCTCGAGCAGGTGCAGGTCGTCGATCGTAGAGTTGCCCGTGATGTTAAAGATCACGTGCAGGCCGCGCGAGTCGACACCCACGATAAGGCAAGTGACGATCTCTTTGATGATCTCGCCAAAAGCCAGGGTCACAATGGCCAGATAGTCGCCGCTCAGGCGCAGGACCGGGATACCGATCAAGAAGCCCAAGATGGCAGCGGCGATAGCGCCGACCACAATGCTGATGATCAGACGCATCGGATCGGACGGAACGGTGCTCTCCAGCGCGACGGCAGTGACGATGCCCGTATAGGCACCGACGCTCATAAAGCCCGCGTGGCCCAGCGACAAGTCGCCCGCGATGCCGACGACGAGGTTGAGGGAAATGGCCATGACGATATAGGCCGTGATGGGAACCAGCTGACCGGCGATCATGCGCGGAATCATGTGGTTGGACTGCATAAAGAACACGATGGCGAACGCCACAACGCACATGGCGTACGTGACAAAGTCGTGACGCGTCTGCTTGTCTTTAAGAAACTTCATAACGCTCACCTACACCTTCTCGGGGACGTACTTGCCCAAGAGGCCGGCAGGCTTGACGAGCAGGACGATGATCAAAACACCAAAGACGATGGAGTTGGCAAGGCTCGTGGAAATGTAGGCCTGAGCCATCGCTTCGATGATGCCGATGAGAATGCCACCGACAAAAGCGCCG
>CAJMRZ010000164.1 GCA_905215945.1 uncultured bacterium
GCTATAGTTGCGGCAGTTGGCATTTCTGCAACAAGGCGTCGCAACCACTAGCAAGCATTTCGTACCCCGCAGACAAAGCTCTATCCCCGCTCCGATGAGCTTTACTCACCGAGAAGTTTCTTCCCCACGGAAATGAGTTTCTTTCCAACGGCCGCCTTCACGCCAATCATTACAACCACGTGGGCAGTGCGGGCTTCGAGGTCCGCAGCGAGGACGTCCCCCGATGCCCGTACTGCGGCTGGCAACTTGTACTGTGGGTGCGCGACGACACGTTTCTGCAGGGTGCGGCTTGGCGCGAGGGCCTCGGACGATACGAGCGCTTCGTGCGCGAGCGCGGCGATGGCCGCGTGCTGTTGCTGGAGCTCGGCGTGGGCGAGATGACCCCCGGCATCATCACGCTCCCGTTCTGGAGCATGACCGCGAAGCTGCCGGATGCGCATCTGTTGAGCGTAAATATCTCGGGCGACTCGGTCCCGCTGCAGCTCGAGAGCAAGGCGGAGGCGATCCAGGCCGATTTGGGCGCACTGCTCTCGGCGGCGCGGACATGAACCGTGCGCTGGATATGCTGAGGTTCAAATGCTGATACTACGAACAGGCGATTCAAGATGGCAGTGAGAATAGGGTGAAGGCGCTGATTCCCGACGATTTGCTGGAAGAGATCAAAGGAGCCTACGAGAACGCACACGTTCGATAACGCCGCCAAAGGAATCTGGCCGCTGCTCAAATAAGATCACCGCCATCTTGCATAAACGACGCCATGTTAAGGTGCCTGACGCCATCCCTTTCCTGCAATAGAGGATCAAGCGTGAACAAGTAGCGCGGATACCCATCCCGGATGTGGTCGAACGGCCTGTACTCGCGCTCCTCGACGCCTCTGTCGGCAATCGACATAGAGACCTGGATGTAGGCGTAAGCATTGCGCCTACGAGCGATGAAGTCACACTCGAGCTTCCCAATACGGCCCACAGAAAGCTCGTACCCGCGCGATGCAAGATAGAGGTAGAGCACGTTCTCCAACGCCGGCCCGTAGTTAATCCTCGCATCCGTGTTCATAGCGAAATAGAAGCCGGGGTCAGCCAGGTAGTACTTCTCTTCGCGGATAAGCGATCGCCGAGACTTGAGGTCGAACCTCGAGCAGCGATAAAGGATCTTCGCGTCAACAAGAATCTGGATATACCGATTGAGCGTTTCTCGCTTGATAGGAATCTTCTCGACATCATTGAAGTACGCAAGGAGGTTCTTCAGGTTCGTCGGCGCACCAAAGTTGTTGATGAGATACGTCTGGACGGCATCGAAAACCGAGACATTCTTAATCTTGTTCGAATGTTTGACGTCCTTTTCAAAGATCTCGTGAATAACACTTTTGATATAGGCGCGCTTTTCATCCTCGCCCTCATACTCCAGCGCTTTGGGAAAGCCTCCAAGGGTCAGATACTCAGTAAACTCTCCCACGAGAAGGTCATTGACAGGCTTTCCGAGAAAACGCTTCATATCGATATATTCCGCAAAGTCGAGTGGGAACACCTCGAACTCGATATAGCGACCAGTCAGCTTTGTAACAAGCTGCCCAGAAAGCAGATATGAATTCGAACCGGTAATGAAGATGGACCAACCGCCATCTGTCCGGTAGCCGTTGATGAGCAGCTCGAATTCCTCTACGTTCTGAATCTCATCGATGAAGAGATACTTCGTCCCCTCAGTGTCTGCTGGAGTCGACATGTCAATCAGATTTTCGAGCTCATCGGTCGTCTTGACCTTCCTGTTCTCCCGTGAGTCGAGGTCGATATAGATGATATGGTCGCTCGCTACACCGGATTCCACAAGCTCGTCTGCGATTGATTGCATGAGACAGGATTTACCGCATCTGCGAACACCGGTAATCACCTTGATCATCCCGTCATCGTGGTAGAAACCACGCATTCGCTTCAGATACTTTTCACGTCGGTATATACGCAAGATGCACCCCTTTTTTTCAGCGTCCATTTTATCAGTTATGGGGGTACTTTTTTACATTTTATAAAAAAGCATACCGATAACTTATTCTCGCTTAGTTTCGGAAGTCGAGCAGGCGGTCGCGGTAGTACCCGTACTGCGCCCGGCGTACCTCGATTTCGGCGGGGATACCGTCGGTGAGCGATTTCGTTAGGGAGTCGAAGCGGTCGAGAATGTCGACGACCTTCTGCTGGGTGCCGATGGATGGGGCGGGAATCTCGACCCTCGATAAGTCCACAAGCGCGGCTTCGATTACCTTTTTCGGTTTAGCGTATTGCTCTTCAGATCATCGTGGTGTGCTCGTAGCCGCGCTCCACGAGGAGCCGCTCGGCAACGTCGAGAATCTTCTCGACCGTCTCCTCCGGGTACTTATTGCGTGCCACGGGCACCTCCGTCCTTATTATCGCGATAAACACACCATGAGTGGCGTACGGTTCGAGAAGGGCTGGCGCAAAAAGAGCCCAACGGCCGTTACGGCTTCGTTAGAAACGCGCCCCATCATGGATGGTGAACCCGAAAGGTAAGGCGCGCGGGCACGGCGACTCGGCCCGCGCGCCCGGAAGAGAAAGGATAAACCCATGGGTTACATGCTCGAGACGCGTGGGCTCACCAAGCGCTTCGGCCGCGGCGACCAGGCGCAGGACGCCGTGGCCGACGTGAGCCTTCATATCCGCGAGGGCGAGGTGTACGGACTGCTCGGTCCCAACGGAGCCGGCAAGTCGACAACGCTCAAGATGATCTGCGGGATGCTGCGGCCGACGGCCGGGGAGATCCTCTTTGCCGGGCACGCCTGGCGCCGCGAGGACCTCTACGCAATCGGCAGCCCCATCGAGGAGGCGCCGCTCTACCCCAACCTCACCGCGCGCGAGAACCTGCGCGTGCGCACCACGCTGCTGGGCCTTCCCGAGAGCCGCGTAGATGAGGTGCTCGCCGCCGTGGACCTCGCGGACACCGGGAAGAAGCGCGCCGGGCGCTTCTCGATGGGCATGCGGCAGCGCCTGGGGCTCGCGCTGGCGCTGATCGCTCGGCCACGCCTGCTCGTGCTCGACGAGCCCACCAACGGCCTCGACCCCATCGGCATCGAGGAGCTGCGCGACCAGATCCGCGGCTTCGCGGCGGCGGGCACGACGGTGATCGTCTCGAGCCACATCCTCTCCGAGGTGCAGCAGATGGCTGACACCATCGGTATCATCTACGGGGGGCGCCTCGCCTACGAGGATGCGCTTCGGCCCGGGCAGGACCTCGAGGAACTCTTCATGAGCGTCTGCCGGGAGGGGCGTCGAACGCGCGGGGAGGTGGCGGCATGACGGGCGAGAAAGGCGGCCTGCTCGCGGGCCTGCGCGCCGAGGCCCTGAAGTCGCGCCACGCGGCACCGGTTCGCCTGGCCGTGCTCATGGCGCTGCCGATGCCGCTGCTCGGCGCGATGCCCTACCGGGGCGTGCAGATCTTCAGCGCGTGGAACTACTGGTACGCGCTCTTCCTGCCCGTGTCTCTCTCGCTCGTGGTGGCGTGCGTCGCGCGGGCGGACGCGCGCACGCGGATGCGGGGGCTTCTGGGCCTGGGCTTCCCGCTTAGGCGCGCCTGGTGGGCCAAGGCGCTCTGGTGCCTCGCTCTCTGCACGCTCTCGAACCTCGTGGTCTTCGGCATCTACCTCGCGGGATCGGCGTTCTCCTCGCAGGGCCTCACGGCCGCGGGCACGCTCACGATGCTCCTCTGCGCGCTCGCCAACACGGTGACCGCGGCGTGGATGATCCCCGCAGGGCTCTTCCTCACGGCGCGGCTCGGAATGCTCGCGGGCATCTTCTGCCCGCTCGCCACCCAGCTCGTGGGTGGGTTCGCCTGGTCGCTGATGCCGCTGCCGCAGCTCTTTCCGCCGTCGGCGAGCATGGTCATCCCTACGAGCTTCATCCCCGTGCTGCCGAGCGGCGAGCCACTCGCGGCGGACATGGCGCTCGGCGGGGCGCTCGCGGCGGACGGCATGCTCACGCTGGCGGGCCTTGCGGTCAGCGCGCTCGCGTTCGCCGCGCTCACGGCGGCGGGCGCGGCCTGGTTCGCGCGCTCCGAGGAGAGGTGATGGCCGTGACACGACTCTCCGACCCGACGCCACGCATGACTCTCCCGCGGGCCCTGCTCTCCGAGGCCCTGCGCCTGGCGCGCTCCCCGCTCACGGCGGCGCACCTCGTCTGCGGCCTGGCAGCCGGTCTTGCCTGCGGCGAGTACTTCTCCGTTACCCGATGGGACCCGGCGCTGGGCGCGGACGCC
>CAJMRZ010000165.1 GCA_905215945.1 uncultured bacterium
ATCCTGCAGCGGCATCATCACCAGGGGAGCGTCGCTTGCCAGCGCGTCGCTCATCAGCTTGGCCGCAAACTCAACACCGCTCGGCTCGTCGCCGCCGGCAAAGGAACGCGTGCACCAACCGGCGAGCGTCGAGGTGTCGTGCGTCGACGTGTACAGAATCTTGCCGGGCGTGGGGTGCACGCCGCAACGGACGTCGTAATCGCTAAACTCCAGCACGTCCATGCCGGGGAAACCGCAGGTCGATGCCATGGCGCGAACACCGGGCGTCAGATAGCCCAAGTCCTCAGCGATAAAGTTGAGCGGACCCAGCTCGTCGTAGGCGGTCTGGAACAGGTCCTTGCCCGGGCCCGCCAGCCATCGACCGTCGGCGCAAGCCTTGCCCGCGGGGATACTAAAGTAGCTGTGGAAGCCCAGGAAGTGATCCAGACGCACACGGTCGTAGAGTGAGAACGCGCGGCGCAGGCGATCCATCCACCAGCTATAGCCGTTCTGCTTCATATGGTCCCAGCGGAACGTCGGGTTGCCCCACACCTGGCCCTCGGGTGCAAAGTTGTCGGGCGGCGCACCGGAAATCTCAATCGCCTTGCCGGTATCGGACAGCCAGAAGTTCTCGGGTTCGCTCCACGCATCCGCCGAATCGTCGGACACGTACATAGGAATATCCCCGATAACCTCGATGCCCTTCTTGTGCGCGTAGTTCATGAGCTCGCACCAAGCCAGGTCAAAGCGGTACTGCATGTACGCCTGAAGCTCGGCCTCGCTGTGGAAGCGCTTGTCGTCGATCAGATGCTCGTTGTATCGCGCGACATCTGCCGGCCAATCATGGCGTGACTCGCCCTCAAAGTACTTCTTAACGGCCATGTAGACGCAGTATTTCTCGAGCCAATCGGCATTGCGATGTTTAAACGCGGTGTACAGCGGATCGGCATCCTCGCCTCCGCGGGTCTTCCAGGTCTCAAAGTCGGCTGCCAGCTCCTCGTGGCTCTCGGGTAGCAGTTCGATATTGCCCGCAAAGGCCGAAGGACCGGCGTAAGGGGAGCGGAAGAAGTCCGTGGGGTTGACGGGGAGAACCTGCCAGTAGCGCATGCCCATGGCGGCCAGATGGTCGATAAAGCGACGCGTGGGTGCGCCGATCGTACCGGGCTTGCCGTCGTCGGTCGGCACCGATGTGATATGGCACACAACACCCGCACCGTGATCGAGCGGCTCCTGCAGGCGCTGCTCGGCATGGTGATAGATGATCGACGAGCCCAGCGGATACAGATCGAGCGTGACCGTACCGTTGTGGATCTCGCACTCGTGACCACTAATCACATCGCTCGCGCATTCGCCGAGCGCCGGAATCGTCACGCGATGCGAATTGCGCAGGCTGCGGTTGATGATGACGGTCGCGGACTCGCCGTCGTTACCGGTGCGGTTGTAGGCCAGCACTTCGTCATTGAGCGCGAAGGCCTTGATTTCGCCGTCGATCATAAACGGCAGCGCGCGGCGTACAGCAGATGCGTTCTTGACGATCGCAAACGTATCGAAGTCGTGCAGGTTTTCCTTGGTCGGCATGGTGCGGCGATTGCCCGGATCGGTGAGACCCTCCAAGCCGTACTCGTCACCGTAATAGATTGAGGGAACGCCCGGGAACGTCATCTGCATGAGCGTCGCCAGCCAAAAGCGGCTCTTGGCCAGGCCCATGGAGTTCTCGTCCAGGCGCCATTTGCTGCGCTCGCTCTCGGGCAGCTGCGACTCGTCGGGGCCACCGCCGAGCACCGAGATAATGCGCGGGCGGTCGTGGCTCGACAGCAGATTGAGCGCGCAGGATAATGCCTCGCGCGGGTAGTTCTCGCGCAGGGTCTCGATATCCTCGGCAGCCTGATAGGCGTTCTTGTAGCCCATCAAAAAGCCGATGACCATGTCGCGGAAGGGGTAATCCATAGCAGAGTCAAGCTCGGAGCCCTGCAGGTAGCGGCGCAGATGACCGTAGCTAATCTTGTTGGAAGCGTCTTCCCAGACTTCGCCGAGCAACAGTGCGTCAGGCTTTTCGGCAAGTACGGCCTTTTTGATCTCGGTCAAGAAGTCGTCGGAAAGCTCGTCGGCCACGTCCAGACGCCAGCCATGGGCGCCAGCGCGCAGCCATTTGCGAATCACACCGTCCTTGCCCAGGAGCCGCTCGCGTACCAGTTCGGAGCTCTCATTGATGGCGGGCATATTGCCCACGCCCCACCAGCAGTCGTACGAACCGTCCTCATGGAAATAAAACGCATCGCGCCACGGCGAATCCTTGCTCTGCCACGCGCCCACGCCGGGGTAGTTGCCGTAGCGGTTGAAGTAGATCGAATCGTCGCCCGTGTGGTTGAACACACCGTCCAGAATGATGGAAATGCCCAGCTTCTCGGCCGCCTCGCACAGCTCGGTAAAGTCCTGCTCGGTGCCCAGAATCGGATCGATCTTGGTGTAATCTGCGGTGTCGTAGCGGTGGTTGCTCGCGGCTTCAAAAATGGGGTTGAGGTAGATGGCCGTAAAGCCCAGCTCGGCGATGCGAGGCAGGTCTTCCTGGATACCCTTGAGCGATCCGCCGTAAAAGTCCCAGGTCTTGATGGAGCCGTCCTCGGCGCGCTCGTACACAGGCGGCTCGTTCCAGTCCTCGACCATGCGGCGCTGAATGCCCTTACGCGGTTTTTCGACCTCGGCCAGCGTGCGCTCGCGCCAGTGCTCGTCGCGGGCGTAGCGATCGGGGAAGATCTGGTAGACCATGCCGCGCTCGTACCACTCGGGTCGAACTTCGCGGTGCTTGTAAACGGTAATCTGGAACGACGGGACCTCGGCGTAGTTGTAAGTTACGCCCTCGCCACCGGTGCGGCCTTGTGGCGCACCCAGGCGGACCACGGGCTGGCCCTCGATATTGCAGATAAAGCTGTACCAAATAAGACAGGGCTCGGTGCACTCAAGCTCTACGGTAAATATGCCGTCGCCCTCGTGCGTCATAGGATACCGAGACTCACCAATCTCATCGACCCAGGTGCGAAGCGTAAGCGTTGCCTGCGCGGGATCGGCGTCCTCCAGAATCACGGAGAGCGAAAGGGTTGTTCCTGTGGTCACAGCGCCAAACGGAGTGCGAAACTGCGGCAGACGGCTGTTGTGTATCAATCTCATAGTACGGTCCAGTTCAATAGAATCACGGCCTGCTGGCCATGGGCTTTACGCACAGGATGTAAGTATATCTGTTGTACACAGGCTGTATAAACAACATCCGTTTACCATCGGCGAACGGTTGTCCTAGAAAATCGTTTTACCACCCAAATTATCGCGATATTTAAAAACGTCTATACCGATACTATTTGTAGCCAACCAAAAGTACTTCGGTTTACTACGATGAATTGGATGATCTCAACCACGGTCATTTTGATGATATTAAAACCGCAGGTAGAGGCGTTGCCAATTTCGTAGATTACTCGCCGTGGTCAGCCGGAGCCATTTTGTTGTAGTAAACCGGGCTTCTTTTTACTAGAGAAGTTCAACCAAGAAGAGGGCGCCTGGTTGGGGCGCCCTCTTTTGCGTTGAGGATTAAGTTTGAATCGTCCGAATTAGTGGCGCTTGCGGGTGGCCGTTGCCTTACGGACGGAGGTCTTCTTGGTCGGGGCCTTTTCCTCAGTCTTAGCGGCGGGGGAGACCGGGGCCGCCTTGGCGGGCTCGGTCTTTGCCGTAGCCTTCGGAGCGGTCTTGACCTCAGCGGTCTTCGGCGCAGGCTTGGCCTTTACTGCGGGCTTGTCCTCGACCTTAGCCTCTGCCTTAGGAGCAGCAGCCTTGGTCGTGGTCTTCTTGGCCGTCGTCGTCGTGCGCTTTCGCGTGGTGGTCTTGGCGGCGGGCTTGGTCTCGACGGTTACCTCCGCCTTGGACTCTGCAGGCGTCTCCTCGACCTTGGCTGCCGGCTTTGCGGCTGACTTGGTCGTGGCGGCCTTCGTGGTCGTCGACTTCGTTGCCGTGGTCTTCTTGGCTGCCGTTGTCTTCTTGCCGGTCGTGGTCGTCTTCTTGGCAGCAGTCTTTGCCGGAGCCTTGGCGGCCGGTTTGGCCTCAGCGACCTTGGCCTTTACCTCGGGAGCAGCCTCGGCTTCGGCGGCTTTCTTGGCAGCGGCGGTCGTGCGCTTGCGCGTGGTCGTTGCCTTGGCAGCAGTCGTCTTTGCTGCGGCGGTCTTGGTGGCGGCAGTCTTGGTTGTCGTAGCCTTC
>CAJMRZ010000166.1 GCA_905215945.1 uncultured bacterium
TTTTCCGGAATGCTTGTTATTGCCGTGATCCTGGCCGCTGCCGGAGCTGCTTCCGCCGGAGCCGCCGCCCTCGTCAGTACCGCCGCCACTCGAGCCGTCATCGCCGTCTGCTGTCATCGGGGCGTCGTGAAGTCCTGTCGTATCCGCGCTGTCGCATACGCCGACCTGAACTTCTGAGCGTTCGCATGCCGCGTCGGGCACGTGGAGCTCGTGCAGTACAGCACCCAGCGCCGAGTTCGCGCCCGGTCGAATTTCTTCGAGCGTTACGGGATCGAGCGCCACCAGATTATGCGCCTTCGCATATAGCGTTACGCGTTTGCCCACTTCGTCGCTCCAACTTTCGGGGATGGCGAAGCTCATGCGGAACTGTGCCGTGCAACCCGGTGCCAGCACGGCGTTGCCGTTGTCAGCTACCAGCGGGTGCGTTGCAAAACGTGCGCCCAACGTCTCGGGCGCGTATTTCACGCGCGCCATGTCGTTGGCCGAAGCGTCCTCGGCAAGCTCTGGATCGTAGATCGAAGCCATGCGTGCGTTCACTCCGAATCCGATGGATGCGCTGGAGAACGGCTGGCTGGAGCCCTCTCGGTACAGATCGATCGTGCCGGCGGTCAGCAAGGTGTTGCCGTCGTTTCGCACCGTGACCATGAAGGATTCGCCTGCTGCTCCGGGCACCACCGCGCCCGAGGTGGCGACCGCGCCCGTCGGAGTGGCACACGCCACCAAGGGCACTTCGATGCCGTGCAGCTCCGCCTTGCTCTGCTCCGCGCTCACAATGTGCGTGGCGAGCGCGGAGAGCATGCCTCCCGACGTCAAAAAAGTCGTTATCTGATCGACGGGATGGTCCAGCTCGCACATCACGAACGGCTCCGTGAACAAATCGCCTGCCAAGGTGCTGGCGAAGATGCGGAAGTGCTTGCCCATCACTGCTATCGGGTTGCCTTCTTCGTCGTAGGTTTGTCCTACCTTGCCATCGGTATTCTCTACATAGAGCACGCACCTGCCGTTGTTGCTTACGCTAAACGATGCCGGGCCACAGCCTGCGGCACCCACGGGCTGCGTTGCAAATGCCGATGCGCCTCGCGTCCAAGTAATATGCTGCAGTTGCTCGTTGACGGTAGCCAAAAAGCCCGTGTGCTGCGGCCACGGCACCGCGTGGGGTACTGTGGCATCTGGCGACATAACGCCCCAGCCCGCGATAGACTGGCCGATCACGGCGTACGATGCGCAGCCGCAACCGTTTGCGGTCTCGTACGCAACGGGCACCACCATTTTGCCGTTGATATTCTCGGGCTCACCCAGCTCGATACTCGACGGTGCTTGCGGAAAGCGGAGGACCTGACGGAACGTCAGGCTGTCGCCCGAAACGTCCGACCACAGGGTGAAGCACTCCAGCGCAACCTCTGCCTCGCTGCCCAGCGCCTTTTCTGCGGTGGTTCCGCGGCGGTGGAGGTAGGCACCCGACAGACGCCCGTCGACCAGCGTCTTGCCCACCGTGATGCGCGGGCACTGCAGGCAATGGTAGCCATCCTCCTGAAGGCGGCCGCGCGAGATGCTGCGCCATGACGTATGCGACACCACGCGAACTCCGTCGTTGCTTATGCGCAGGCGCACAACGGACAGTATGCCGGCTGTGCTCGCCACATCGAAAAGGGTGTTGTCACCGGCGGGGCGCTCGCCCGAGACCAGCAGCACGTAAGCGTCCTGGTTTTCTCTTCCGTCCGTATATTCCACTACGTCGAAGTCGTAATCGAATATGCCGTCGCGCTCCACGTCGCCCTCGCCAAACCCAAGGGGAAAGTCCACGGGCATGGGGGCAGACCACGTGCCGTTTGCCTTTGTGTGCACCACCAGGCGCGAGCGGCCATTGTCGCCGTAGCGCACCGAGGCGATACGGAACAAGCACTCCACGCCGGCAATCACCGTTAGCTTCATGTGGGCTTCGCTGAGCACGCCGGAAAACAGCACGTTGTCGCTCGAGGGCTTGATGCCGCCACGCTCGTCCTCCGATACACCGGCTGAATTGGCGTTGGGGTCCGCAACGGCGTCCTTCGCCTGCCTGATATGGGTGTACGCATACATCGGCGCGGCGTTTTCGTCGTTCTCTATCAGTGCGTGGACGAAATGCTCGACCTGTCCCGTGTCGTCGCTTTCTGCATCCGCCTCGAGCTCAATGCGCGTGACCGCTTGATCCCAATCGCGCACGACAGGTGCGACGTTTACGGCAGTAGCCTTAACCTCGGCGCATGCGAGCAGCTCGGCGTTGGTGACGATGGTGGCCGATGCGATAAATTGAGGCACGCCGCCCGCCTTGATGTCGCCGGGCGTGCCGAAGCAGGCATCCAGCGTGTAAGGCGTATCTCCGCCCAATGCGAGTTCAGAGCGCTGGAGCACATACTGGTTGCCATTGTTCACCGACATATTTCACGAATCGAGGAGTGTGGGCCACGACCCCGACCAAGCCTTGGTGGTCCACTTGAACATTACGAACTGGAGTATCACATCGACATCGACGTCTGCACCTACGCGCAGTCGCGGAAGCTGGTGTCCATCTGCCTTCTCGTACCCAATGAACAGCGTGAGGGATGCGGCACCGCGCACGGCAGACGAAGCGACGCCTGCAACGCCGGCGCCAAAGGTGACGGCGAGCCCGATCTGGATGGTGAACGAACCCGAGGTGTTTGAATAGTCGAGCGAAATGTTTTTAAAAAACGCCGCGCCGCTGCCGTGCGTGTGGGCACCCACGGCGAGCGCCAGCTTCGCCAGCACCCAGGGGTTGACGTTTAGGAAAAACGGCACCGGTCCTAGGGTAAACTGCTCGGTCCAATTGAGGTCGGTTCTTACCTGGAAGAGAGCCTTAATATTGCCGTATGCGGGATCGTTGTTGTTGCCCCAGGTTTTGCCCACCCAATCGTAGGCGAGCGAGCCATACAGCTGTGTGGCGATATCCATCGTGAACAGCGGCGTGCAATGGTGGCGAAGGAGCTTGGTGTTTCTTGGATCGGTGCCCGAACCGGCACTCATCCTTTTGTACTGATTCCACTTCCCCTCCATCTCGTCGAGGTAGCGGTTTGCCTGCTTGGCACCCGACTCGCGCGGTGACTTCTTCCAGTACTCCGGATCCGGATTGCCCGAATCGTTCATGTAGCCGACCGGTTTGTATCCTCCGCCAAACAGCACGTACCCGGCAAACGAGAAATCGAACAGAATGGGGAACGAGGGCATCCAGCAGGTGAACTTGTTGCCGCCGATGCCGGGAAACGCCGCGGGGAAATCAAACGGAGTGATCTCTTGGTCCATGGTGGTGGGAATGATGGTGGTCGAGCCCGACTCCGCCTTTGCGGCCGGCGCGGTGACAACGGCCATAGGGGATGAGAGCGTGTAGGTTTTGCCCTGATAGTCGAGGACAAAGCGCAGCTTGCATCCTTCTTCCAGAAGGCCCGATGCCGCGTCGAGAAACGTGTCTTCGAGCGTGAACGTCGCCAGATTATCCGCGCCCGATGCGCTGGCCTTGACTTGGCCAATCTGTGTGACGGTTTCGGGCGAGCTGCCCGTGGCGGGCATTACCTTGTTGATGTGCAGCGTTGCCTGTCCACCCTGTGGCAGATGTGCCTGCACGGTAAAGGCGTGCGTGTCGGGTTGGTCGTTTCCGGCATCGTCCTTCGGCAATGCCATGAACGTAGCGTCGGCGTACTGGATGTCCCATTCGTCGAATGTGAGCTGGCGGAAGTACGGCTCGCCGTCGGAAAGCGGACGCGTGGGCGCGGTTATGGCGGTGCCACCCTGGATACGCGCGAGGGGAATCTCGACATCGCGGTAGCCCGCCATGCTAATGGAGATGCCGCCGTTAAAGTCGTACGCGTCGAGAAGCGTCGCCTCGTCCACGTAGCCTTCCGAAAGCGGCGCGACCTCAAAGATGGCCGTGCCTTCGTCATCGGTCGTGGCGGCGAGTTGCTTGCCTGCGGCATAGCGCGATGTGAGCGTGACCTGGGCACCCGTGATGGGCGTATTCTTGTTGGCGACGTCGACCACGACCACACCGAACATGGTGCGCGAGAGCACCAAGACCTTGAAGGGGTCTTTTTCGTCGGCATAGGCTTCGGTGGGCGCGAACGGCAATATGAAGGCGTTTGCGCTTCCCGGCACGCGCGGCAACATAACGCTCGCCAGCGAGGACGCTCCGGCAACAAGTAACGAACGGCGATC